>CAJQOV010000018.1 GCA_905480065.1 uncultured Gammaproteobacteria bacterium
GATATCCGGGTCGGCCAGCAAATCGTCCTCGACCGACTCGATGATCGTATCCATGTAATCCTGCAACGAGAGATACTGGTCCACCACTGCATCCAGGATGGTGTAGGCAAGGTAGTCCGCACCCAGGTTCCTGAATCGTCCCTTGGGGTTACGCAACCGTGTCTTGATCGAATCGAAGATTGCGTCCTGCTTTTCCTTGAAGGTGAAAACATAATCATCGAGGATCAGTACACTGACCTGTTCATAGTTTACCGATACCGCGTCGTCCGCCGTGTACATGGCCTTGAATACGAGGAACAGGTAATCATCGTATTGCTCGAATTTCGGCCGCTGCTGGGTATGCAGGATATCCTCGAGCACCAGCGGATGGATGTCGAACTGCTTGCCGATCGCCGCGATGATGTCGACATTGATCAGACCCTCGACGTTGACCCAGGTTACCGAGTCGGTGTCGCGGTAACGGGCAATCTCCTCGATCGTGGTTGCCAGGTGTTCGCTGGTGCTGTCGCGGGTGTAATCGATGATCGAGATCCTGGTTTCCGTGGCCAGCACCTCACCCACGTGAACCAGTGTGCCGGGCGGCAAACCGGATTTACTCGACACGCTACCCATGGAATCAGACATGCATTTTCTCCGGCGATGTTGCGGTTATGGCGACCGCTAACTGGCAGGATCCGGTAACGACATACACTACTATAAGTGCAGTTACGGGCACTGACAATTGCAGTAGCAGCGGGCACTCCGGGTGCTGCAACCGTGGCGCATCTGCCGCCCTGCAGCCGGATCATTGCAGCAGTGGCAGATAGTGATCGACCAGCAGGATGGCGAAAATCGCCATCAGGTACCAGATGGAGTAGCCGAACGTTTTCATGGCAACGTCCTTGCCCTGCATGAGCTGGATGGCATACCAGAGAAAACCGGCGCCGAGTAACAGCGCACCAGCCAGGTAGAAATAACCGCTCATGCGCGTGGCGAACGGCAACACGCTGACCATCAGCAACATAATGGTGTACAGCAGGATCTGCAGGCGCGTGAACGGGATACCGTGCGTAACCGGCAACATCGGAATGTCGACCTTCGCGTATTCATCGCGACGGTGAATAGCCAGCGCCCAGAAGTGTGGCGGGGTCCAGATAAAGACGATCAGGAACAACAGCAGCGCATGCGGGTCGATGGTATTGGTCAGCGCCGCCCAGCCGAGAATCGGCGGCGCCGCGCCGGCCGCCCCCCCGATCACGATGTTTTGCGGCGTGGCACGCTTCAGATACATGGTGTACACCACCGCATAACCCAGCAGCGAGATGAACGTCAGCGTCGCCGTCAAGACATTGATAAACACCACCAGGATCACCATGGACACTGCGCCGAGCGCCACGGCGAATATCAGTGCCTGCGTACCGGTCACCTGGCCCTGTGGCAGTGGGCGACGGTGGGTACGCGCCATCTTGGCATCCTCGCGCGCATCCAGCACGTGGTTGATGGCAGCAGCGGCTGATGCCGCCATGCCAATGCCGAGATTGCCCCATAGCAGCACATCCCACGGCACCATACCGGGCGGGGACGTGGCGAGAAACATGCCGACCATCGCCGTGAACACGATCAACGCCACAACCTTCAGCTTGCACAGGCCCAGGTAGTTGTTAACCAGCTGCATCATGTCGCGCTATTATCCAATCCGGGAAAACTTGAGCAGCTTGCGCAGATCTTTCAGCATGCCATTCGGTTCCGCATCCGGTGTGTAATACATCATCAGGTTACCCAGCGGGTCCACGTAATAGACACGTTCCGCCTGGCTCATGTCGACATCGTCGATCCGGAAGAACGGTGCAATGGACCTGGCCTGCGCCGCCGTAACCGGCACCACCGTGAGCCTTGGATATTCCTTGCTGACCATATCCTGCAGCACCGGCGGAACACTGTCACCGAGCAGCAGATAGAGGGTCTGTACACGATTCATGTTTTCATTCTGCGCCATACGGATCTGCCGCAGTCGGTACAGGTTCTGGTTACAGACCGCATCGCAGTCACCATCACCGATATACACCAGTGTCCAGAGGCCCTGCAGATAGAGATCAAGTGGCTTGTCTCCTGCCATCAGGTCGGCCGGCAGCGTCAACGGCCGGGCCGGATGCACCAGTTTGCCATGATTGGTGGTCCCTTCCGGTTTCCAGCCGCCGTCCCCGGCGTGGTGCATGACCCAGGACACGAAAGCCGGTGCCATGAATAGCAGCCCCAGCAGCACGAATGCCTGTTTCGAAGTCAGAAACCCGCGCTGACGACCGGGCTGCCGCGGTTTTTGCCGGACATGTTTACTCATTGCCGCTCCGTATTTTCCCTGTCTGTTCGTTTCGTGTTGACGCTGATATAGATGATCAGAAGCACCAGCACCAGCGTAAACCACTGCATGGCATAGGCCCGATGCTTGTCGGGGGTCACACCATACACCGGCTTCCAATCGCGTACAAAACCATTCTGGTCGTGAGCATCCAGCAGTAATATCACCGGCAGCAGCGGCTTGCCCAGCAACGTTTCCAGCTGTGCAGGTACCAGCTGCTGGATCACCCGTGGCCAGCCCGCCCCGGATTCTTCCACGTCCGCGAGGCGAAAGGTCTTTTCCGGGGGCAGATCGATGCTGGCCGTGAGCGTCACTGCCCCGGTCGGGCCTGCAACCGCAGGCAATACCGAACGGTCCGGTACCGCCGGCACCCAGCCGCGGTTGACCAGCAGTTCACGACCGTCGGCCAGTCGCAGGGGTGTCAACACCTCGTAACCCGGATGCCCGTCATACATGCGGTTGTCGAGCAACAACTGGTGCTCGATATCGTAGCGGCCGGCCACGAGCACACTGCGATAACGTGCCGCGGCAAGATCACCACCGAGGGTATCAAGCGCCACGGCCGGCTGGCTGGCGCTGGCGATATGCCGGTCGACCAGCGACTGTTTCCAGTGGGCGCGGTCCAGTTGCCAGCTGCCAAGCCACATCATTAGCGGTACAAAAACCAGCATCGCCAGGCTCGGCCACAGCCCGGGACGGAACTCAAACCGGCCGATTCTCATGCCGCGTAGCCCCGGACGCCAAATTGACGGGCGAGCAAATGCCACCCATCTGCTATAATGGCCGCGTCATATCGATCACAACGGTCCCACACCATGCTCAGCAAAATCCTCATTGTCCTGTTTCTCTTCTTCATCATTGGCAGCCTGTTCAGCGGACTGTTTTACCTGGTCAGGGACAAGGGCGCATCGGAACGCACCGTGCGCGCATTGACTGTTCGCATCAGCCTGTCCGTACTGCTGTTCGCGCTGCTGATGATCGGCTACGCCACCGGGGTACTGCAACCACACGGCCTCGGCGGATAACATAATCGGGGACAGACCACGTGCCTTGCCTGTTGCTTTGAAAAACGCGGTCTGTCCGCCTTAAACAGAAAAGGGCGCTGCATGCAGCGCCCTTTTGCGTTCCTGCCGTGTAACGCCTAGATCAGCCAGTACACGAATACGAACAGACCCAGCCAGACCACATCCACGAAGTGCCAGTACCAGGCCACCGCCTCAAAGGCAAAGTGGTGCTCGGCCGTGAAGTGACCCTTGATACTGCGCAGCAGGATGATGGTCAGCATGGTCGCGCCCAGCGTCACGTGCAAACCATGGAAACCGGTCAGCATGTAGAACGTGGTGCCGTAGATGCCGGAACCCAGCTTCAGGTCCATCTCGGTGTAGGCATGATGATACTCGTAGGCCTGCAGGCCAAGGAACAGGAAGCCCAGCGCCACCGTCGCCATCAGGCCGAGGATCAGCTGGGTACGGTCTGCCTTCTTCAGTCCCCAGTGCGCCCAGGTCACGGTCACGCCGGAGGTCAGCAGGATCAGGGTATTGATGGCCGGTATACCCCAGGCTCCCATGGGTTCGTATGCACCACCGACATCGCCCGGGCCATTGGTTGGCCATACGGCCTCGAAACCATGCCACAACAGCTCCGGGGTCATGACATTATTGCTCGCGCCGCCCAGCCACGGCACCGACCACATACGGGCGTAGAACAGGGCGCCGAAGAAGGCGGCAAAGAACATCACCTCGGAGAAGATGAACCAGCCCATGCTCCAGCGGAATGACATGTCGACCTGGTCATTGTACTTGCCACCCTGGCTCTCGCGGATCACGGTACCGAACCAGCCAAACAGCATATAAATGACCACCGCTGCACCGGCCGCCATGACCATCCAGCTGCCGCCGTGCAGGAAATGTGCAAACCCGCCCAGCATGAGAAACAAACCGACTGAGCCGACGATAGGCCAGTGGCTGGGTTCCGGCAGGTAATAACCCCCTTTGGATGCTGACATTGGTAACTCCCTCTCTAAACGTTGTTAACTCTTGAATGGGGTCGGACTCGATTGTTGCGTCCACCGCCACCATCTAAACAGACCGGATCAATCGAGACCGATCCCGCCAAAAATCTACAGGATGGATTCGAGCTTGCCCTTTTCCACCGCCACGTCTGCTGCCGGCGCATCGTCTTGCGCCGGGAAGAAGGTATAGGACAGCGACACGGTCCTGACCTCTTCCGGTAATGCCGGGTCGACTACAAATCGAATCGGCATCTCCTTGCCTTCCCCGGCCTGCAACGTTTGCCGGGTAAAGCAGAAGCATTCCGTCTTGTTGAAGTATTTCGCCGCCAGTCCCGGTGCCAGACTCGGAACGGCCTGCCCGCTCACCGGTTGATCCTGCTTGTTCCTGGCATAGAAATGCACTTCGGTCACTGCTCCCGGGTGTACCTTTACCCGCCGTACCATCGGCCTGAATTCCCAGGGCAGGTCACTGTTCACCATGCCGAGAAATTCCACCGTCACCAGCCGGTCCTTATCAACCTTGCCGGTCAGTGCCTTTTCCTGCTCGATACGTCCGGTCTTGCCGTTTAACCCGGTGATATCGCAAAACACGTCATAAATCGGCACCAGTGCAAATCCGAATCCGAACATCAACAGCGCGGCGATACCCAGCCGCTTGACTGTCCGGCGGTTGGCGTGGTTGCGATCGCTGACGTCCATCTTCACTTCGTCAGCACAATGAAACTGGCCGCAAAGAATGCTGACGCCAGCAGTACCAGCAGTACGATCGTCACGAGCATGCGCCTGGATTGCTGCCTGTTACCCTGTTCTGCCATATCCTGATACCGCGAGGTTCAGGGTGCATGGGCCTGGGCCCATGCACCACAGCCTTATTTGACTTCCGGTGCCGTTTCGAAGGTGTGGTACGGAGCCGGTGAAGGAACCGTCCACTCCAGACCATGTGCACCTTCCCAGACCTGCGCCGTCGCCGGCTTGCCACCACGGATGGTATTGATCACGACGAACACGAAGAACACCTGGGCCAGGCCGAAGGCAAAGCCGCCGAGACTGGACACCATGTTCCAGTCCGCGAACTGCAGCGAGTAATCCGGAATACGGCGCGGCATGCCGGCCAGGCCGATAAAGTGCTGCGGGAAGAACAGCACGTTCACGGAGATCACCGACCACCAGAAGTGGATCTTGCCGAGGCGCTCGTCAACCATGTGCCCGGTCCACTTCGGCAACCAGTAGTAGACGGCGGCGATAATCCCGAACAACGCACCGGTCACCAGCACGTAGTGGAAGTGCGCAACGATGAAATAGGTATCGTGGTACTGCATGTCGGCCGGCGCGATACCCATCATCAGGCCGGTGAAGCCGCCCAGACTGAACAGGAACACGAACGCGATCGCCCACAGCATCGGGGTTTCGAAGGTCATCGAACCGCGCCACATGGTGGCGGTCCAGTTGAATACCTTGACCGCGGTCGGCACGGCGATCATCACGGTGGCATACATGAAGTACAGCTCACCGGCCACCGGCATACCAACGGTGAACATGTGATGCGCGTACACGATGAACGACAGGAACGCGATGGATGCGGTCGCGTACACCATGGAACTGTAGCCGAACAGCTTCTTGCGTGCGAAGGTCGGGATGATCTCGGAGACCACGCCGAATGCCGGCAGGATCATGATGTACACCTCGGGGTGTCCGAAGAACCAGAACACGTGCTGGAACAGTACCGGGTCACCGCCGCCGGCGGCACTGAAGAAGCTGGTG
>CAJQOV010000019.1 GCA_905480065.1 uncultured Gammaproteobacteria bacterium
CCGTTTACTGCCATTCACCAGGTGATCGCAAGCACCCTTGAGCAGCTGGTTGTGCATCCTGCCGCCACACTGGAAACCGTGCTGGCCGATGATGCGCTGGCGCGTGTGCAGGCTGCCGAACTGGTTGCTGCGGCAAAGGTCACAATGGCACGATGAACAGCGTCCTGTACTCCCTGGCAGCCTTTCTTGTAGCAATCGGTGTGCTGGTTACCGTTCACGAGTTTGGCCATTTCTGGGTGGCGCGCCGGCTCGGTGTCAAGGTATTGCGTTTCTCGATCGGTTTTGGCCGGCCACTGTGGAAACGCACTTTTGGTGCGGACCGTACCGAGCTGGTAGTCGCCGCCCTGCCGCTGGGCGGTTACGTGAAGATGCTGGATGAGCGCGAGGGTGAGGTGTTGCCGGCCGAGTTGCATCGTGCCTTCAATCGCAAGCCGGTCACCACCCGCATTGCCGTGGTACTGGCCGGACCGCTGTTCAATTTCCTGTTTGCGATCCTGGTCTACTGGCTGATGTTTGTGGCCGGTGTACCCGGTATGCGCCCGGTCGTAGGAGAGGTGACGCCGGGGTCGCTGGCAGAACTGGCCGGTATCCGGCAGGGTGACGAGATTGTTGCGATCCAGGGGGTCGACACGCCGACCTGGGACCGCGCAATGATGAACTTGCTGGAAGCCAGCCTCGACGAGCGACAGCTGCTTGAGCTGCGGGTGCGTGATTCCAGCGGCGGGGAACGGCAGTTGCAGGTACCGCTTGATGAGCCGGACCAGCTGCTGGAAAAGGGCGGGGTGCTGCAGAATTTCGGGCTCGCTCCATGGCAGTTACCGGCGCTGATCGACGAGGTGGTGGAGGGCAAGGCCGCGCAACGGGATGGCCTGTTGCCGGGTGACCGGATTGTCACGGCCGACGGGGAAAATATCAGCGGCTGGAACGACTGGGTGGAATATGTGCGGGCGCGGCCGGAGCAGCCCATCGTGGTCGGGGTGCAGCGTGACGGGGTTTCCGTTACGGTACGACTGGTGCCGGAACGGGTCAGTGAAAACGGCACTGAACACGGTTATATCGGCGCCGCAGTTCGCCTGCCGGACGACGGGCAGCGTGCTACAATGCGCGTCGATGTGCACTACGGCATGCTGGAAGCGGTTCCCGCGGCCATGGAAAAGACCCTGGAAGTGTCGACACTGACGTTGCGCACGCTCTGGAAGATGGTTATCGGCCGTGCCTCGGTGGAGAACCTCAGTGGACCGATCAGTATCGCCCGTTACGCGGGTGAGTCAGCGGCGATCGGCCTGAGCACGTTTCTGGCATTCCTGGGGGTGGTCAGTGTCAGCCTGGGAGTTCTGAACCTGTTGCCCATCCCGTTGCTGGACGGTGGTCACCTGCTGTATTACCTGGTGGAAGTGGTAAAGGGGAGTCCGGTTTCCGAGGCAGTGCAGCTGGTTGGGCAGAAACTCGGTATCGTCCTGTTGCTGCTGCTGATGACCGTGGCCTTTTATAACGATTTGATACGACTGGTTGAATGATTGACTGACATGGTTAGGCACGTGATTCGCCTGCTGGGAATGTTGTTGCTCGGTTGCTGCCTGTGCGGACCGGCATATGCATTCGATCCGTTTACGGTTACTGACATTCGTGTTGAAGGCCTGCAGCGCATCTCCGCAGGTACCGTGTTCAATTACCTGCCGGTCAAGGTGGGCCAGACACTGGACACCAATGGCTCGGTGGACGCAGTGAGCGCACTGTTCAAAACCGGTTTCTTCGATAACGTGTACCTGGAGCGGGATGGCGATGTACTGGTGGTGTTCGTCAGTGAGCGCGCAGCGATCAGCAGTATCAAGCTGGAGGGTAACCAGGACCTGGAAAGCAAGGAACTGCTCGACGGACTCAAGCAGATTGGCCTTGCAGAAGGACGCGTATTCGACCGTTCGTTGCTGGAAAAGGTCGAGCAGGAGCTGCAGCGCCAGTATTTCAGTCGTGGCAAATATGCCGTCCGTATCGATACCACCGTTACTCCGCTGGAGCGCAACCGTGTCGGTATCCTGATCAATATTTCGGAAGGTCGTGTTGCGCACATCAGGCAGATCAGCATCATCGGTAACCACAGCTTCCCCGCAAAAGATCTGCTCAAGCAGTTTTCCCAGACCACGCCGACCATGTTCTCGGCATTCACCAAGAAAGACCAGTATTCCAAGCAGGCGCTGTCTGCCGATCTGGAGATTCTGCGCACCTGGTATCTTGACCGTGGCTATCTCAATTTCCAGATCAATTCGACGCAGGTATCGATAACCCCGGACAAGAAAGACATTTACATCACCATCAATATCACCGAGGGCGAGCCTTATTCCATCAAGGTGGTGACCTTGTCCGGCGACCTGGTGGTGCCTGCGGAGGAGGTATTTCCGCTGATACGGATCAATCCCGGCGATGTGTTTTCCCGCAAGCGCGTGACCGAGGCGGTGGACCGGATCAGTTCCCTGCTGGGCAACCAGGGTTACGCGTTTGCCAATGTCAACACGGTGCCGGAACTGGACGAGGCAAGCCGGGAGGTATCGCTGGGCTTTTTCGTAGATCCGGGCAAACGCGTCTACGTGCGCCGTATCAATCTGTCCGGCAATACCTCAACCCGTGATGAAGTGTTGCGCCGCGAGATGCGCCAGATGGAAGGTGGCTGGTATTCCGCAGAAAAGGTTGAGCGTTCGCGCACGCGCCTGGACCGGCTCGGCTTCTTCGAGAACGTCAATGTCGAGACACCGTCCGTGCCCGGCACCGCGGACCAGCTGGATGTCAACTATTCGGTCACCGAGATTTCCTCGGGCAGCATCACCGCCGGTGTCGGTTATTCGCAGACCTCCGGATTGCTGTTCAATGCCAGTGTCCAGCAGAACAACTTTCTGGGTAGCGGCAAGCGGGTCAGCTTCACATTCGATAACAGCGATATAAACACCGTATACAGCTTTTCCTATGTCAATCCGTACTGGACCCTGGACGGAGTGAGTCGTGGTATTGGTGCCTATTACCGCGAGACCGATGCCAGCCGGGCAAACCTCGCGGACTATTCCACCGATACGCGCGGGCTGGACGTCAACTTCGGATTTCCGATCAATGAGTACGACACAATACGCTTCAGTGCCGGGTACAAGGGGCTGGACCTGGTTTCCAACGCCTTTTCACCCACCGAGGTCACCGATTTTGAGGATATGCATGGCAACAGTTTCGGGGACCTGGTGCTTATCGCCAGCTGGCGGCATGATTCCCGCAACAAGGCGCTGGTTCCGACCGAAGGCGGCCTGCAGTCCGTGGCGCTGGAATCCACCTTGCCGGGATCGGGCCTGGAATACTACAAGCTGGATTATCAGCAGCAGCTCTATCTGCCTTTGACGCGTAACCTTACCCTGGGCATGAAGGGCAGGCTTGGCTATGGTGACGGTTATGGCGAGTATGAAACGTTGCCGTTTTTCGAGAATTTCTTTGCTGGCGGCATTCGCTCCATTCGCGGTTTCGATGACAATACCCTCGGACCCAGGGACTCGAATAACAATTCCATCGGCGGATCTTTCCTGACGGTGTTCAGCGTGGAGATGCTGTTTCCGGTGCCGTACCTCGATACCGGTGGCGGCACGCGGCTGAGCGCATTCCTGGATTTTGGTAATGTGTACGAGGATTTCAATACTTTTGATGCGGCTGATTTCAGGTATTCTGTCGGTATTGCGGGGCTGTGGTCGTCGCCACTGGGACCAATATCGGCGAGTCTCGGGTTCCCGCTGAATTCGAAACCGGATGATCAGGAACAACTCTTCCAGTTCACGGTGGGTACCTTCTTCTGACGAACCAAACGCTGTACGGAGAATGAATGTGAAAACTTGCAAAAATATGGTTAACGGTCTGGTTCTTGCCTCTGCGCTGTCACTGCTCCCGGGCATGGCGGCTGCAGAGCTGAAGATCGGTTTTGTTGATCTTGCCAAGCTGAGCGAAAATGCGCCGCAGATCATCGCCGCGCAAAACAAGATCGATGCGGAATTTTCCTCGCGCGAGAAGGAACTGGTGGAGTTGCAGCGCCGCGTGGCCAAGCTGGAAGAGGGCCTGACGACTGACGGCGCAGTGCTCAGCGAGTCCGAGCGTAATGCCAAGGAACGTGAGATTCTTGGCAAGCGGCGCGAACTGAAACGATCGCAGGACGAATTCCGTGACGACCTCAATATCCGCAAAAACGAAATGCTGCGGACTGTGAATGTCGAGATCGGTAATGTGATCGAGGCGTTCGCAAAGAGCGAGAAATACGACCTGATTCTTGCGCAGGGGGTAATGTACGCCGGTAGCAAGGTCGACATTACCGAGCAGGTCCTCAAGAAGCTGGCGGAATAACAACGGCACAGCAAGTCTGCGGGTACACCGGCAATGGGCATAACCCTCAAGGCGCTGGCGGAACGGATCGGTGCCGAATTGCACGGGGGCGCACCGGACACCGAAATATTTTCCGTTGCGACACTGCAAAAAGCCGGTCCCGGGCAGCTCAGTTTCCTGGCCAACAAGGGCTATCGCAGGTTTCTCGCAGATACCCGTGCCGCGGCGGTCATTCTGGCGCCGGAATACGCGCAGGAATGTCCGGTAGCTGCGCTGCTATCAGCCAATCCGTATGCGAGTTACGCACGTGCTGCGTCACTGCTAGCACCCCGGCCACCGGCCCGGGCCGGGATTCATCCGTCTGCCGTGCTGGAGAAAGATTGTTCCGTGCATGACAGTGCCTGGGTCGGCCCGCACTGCATCATCGAGGCAGGGGCCGTGGTAGGCGCCGGGGTGCAACTGCAGGGGGGCTGTTTTCTTGGCGCCGGCAGCAGCATCGGTGCACACAGTTGCCTGGCAGCCAACGTGGTGATCTGCCATGGCGTAACGATTGGCCAGCGCGTCAATATTGCGCCCGGTGCGGTCATCGGCAGCGACGGCTTTGGCCTGGCGAGTGAGGACGGCCGCTGGCTGAACGTGCCACAGCTTGGCAGCGTGCGCATCGGCGATGATGCCGAAATCGGCGCTAATACCACGATTGACCGGGGGGCACTGGAAGATACCGTGCTGGAGGAGGGGGTGCGGCTC
Organism: uncultured Gammaproteobacteria bacterium; assembly: GCA_905480065.1. Classification (GTDB taxonomy): domain Bacteria; phylum Pseudomonadota; class Gammaproteobacteria; order UBA9214; family UBA9214; genus UBA9214. The sequence continues at coordinate 5,083 of CAJQOV010000019.1, forward strand.
GATAACCAGATCCAGGTTGCGCACAATGTCTTTATCGGTGCGCATACTGCGATTGCCGGTTGCGTGGGTATCTCCGGCAGTGCGCGGATCGGACGGCACTGCATGATCGGTGGTGGTGCGGGGATTGTCGGGCATCTTGAAATAGCAGATCACGTGATCATTACCGGCATGACCATGGTGACGAAATCAATTACCCGTCCGGGTGTTTATTCCTCGGGCGTCCCGGCACAGGACAATGACAGCTGGAACCGCAACTACGCGCGCTTTCGCCAGCTCGACCGCATGGCGCGCAGGTTGCATACGATAGAACGCCGGCTCGGTTCCGGCAAAGAAACAGAAGAATGAACTACAACCGAATGGCACATACTTGAACCTGAAACTTGCTAAACAGCCA
>CAJQOV010000020.1 GCA_905480065.1 uncultured Gammaproteobacteria bacterium
CGTTCCAGACGCCACGCGCCATTGTCCCGCTGGTGCGGGAATGACAGGCTTAACCAGACGTATCTTGCATGACGGTTACTAATCCATGAGTTTTGAATGTTATTCACAGCGCATGCTCAACCCGTTCCGCGGCAGTATGAATTGCCTGCGCTATCGTTCCGCCGACGCGGTTACCGCCGATGGTGTGCACTGGGACATCTACGTCAGCAACGATGGCCTGCTGGAAGGCCTGCCGGAAACGCGCAAGGGCCAGGTCAGCGACATCCGCTTCGGCAGCTGGTCGAAACAACAGGGTCTGCGGCGCGGTCCGATTTTCCCGTCCGACGATTTCCTGCGCATGGAGGCGATCGGAGTGTGCGCCTATGAGCACCTGCTGGAAGTGCATGACCGGCTGCCGTTTCCGTTCCGCGACGTTTACGAGCTCTGGTTACTCGACAGCGCCCGGCGCCCGCTGGCCCTGCTGGACAGCACCCTGTCGCAGCCGGAGATGAGTCTCAGTAAACCACTGCGCTGGTCACCGGGACAGAATTGCCGCCAGACCTTCACCTCGATGGCCGCGGAATCCCTGCATATCGACCACAGGCAACCCGGCGCGGTCGCGGATTACCTGAGCGCCTACGTCAGCCGGCTGGCCGGCAGCAATCCTGCTGCGCAACTGTTCCGGCGCAACCCCGACGGCAGCGGCCAGGGACTGGACGGCATCAACCTGGCTGACACGCCGCCATCACGCGAGCTCGGCCGGGAACAGTTCCCGGTCGCCTTCATCGACCTGCAGCAGCATGATGCAACGCACCACCAGCTGATCCAGGACTTCATCCGCTGGCAGGCACCCTGGCAATTGTTGCGGCATGACCTGGATGCCGACGCCCGCGGCGAACTGGAACGGCACGCCAGCGTGCAGCCATTGAAGATCGCGCATCAATACCGGCTGTACCCGGAAATCATCGACCGCAGCATCATCGACGCGGCACGCGTTGAGGCGCGCCTGCGCGAAGCAATGCCGGTCAAACAGCAAAAGGAAAAGGTCATGTCGACGTTTTATATCGAACTCAGCCCGGAAGTCGCGGACTAGCCGGCATGTCGATGACATCGGAACAGGCCGCCATCGAGCTGCGCATCGACTGGGAGCATGCCGGCACCCGGCACTGCAACCGCCAGTACTTCGAGAAAATCAATTTCTGGCGTGACATCCTGCCCGGTACGCTGGCACAGAAACTGCCGGCCAGCGACGGCGACTGGGTCAGCGAAAGCTTTGCGCCGGGAGAGCTGGTCGCACCATGGTCGGAACGCAACATACACCGGCTCAAGCGCAGCGCACTGAAGCTGACACGTCGCCACGGTCCGCCGATCCAGCTGTTTCGCGGCCGCCATTACCCGCGCTATATCGCGGCCGGAAGCGCGGACATCTTTCCGGGAAACGTGCAGCCACTGCGCATCCTGGCGCTGGATGATGACGCCGTCACCATCGATCTGAATCACCCGCTCTCGCGCATGCCGCTCACGGTGGCCGCACGCATCGACCAGCGACTCGGCGCCACGGGTGAACACGGCGGCCGCTGCATTGACCTGGTCACGGAACTGTTCGACGCGGGTGCAGGCCTGGAAATCCTGCATGAACCCGGTAGCACCGACTATTTCACAGCCGACGCCTTTACGCGCATGGACCCGCGCGCGGATGCCCAGTTCTACAGCAAAGCCCGCCTGGTGCAACATATCGACAGTACCGCTATTGCCAACATCAGCGCGCTGTACGAACGACTGTTGCGACCTGGCATGCGTGTGCTCGACCTCATGAGCAGCTGGGTTTCGCACCTGCCCGACTCACTCACTGACCTACAGGTCAGCGGCCTGGGAATGAACGCGGAAGAGCTGGCACAAAACAGCCGCCTCGGTGAACGCGTGGTGCAGGACCTGAATACCCGGCCCGGGCTGCCATTTCCGGACGGCGGATTTGATGCGGTGATTTGCAGCGTATCGGTGGAATACCTGGTGGAACCGGTCACCGTGTTGCGCGAGCTGGCCCGTGTCCTCAAGCCCGGTGCACCGGCAATCATCACCTTTTCCGACCGCTGGTTCCCGACCAAGGCGATTGCAGTCTGGAATGACCTGCACCCGTTCGAGCGGGTTGCGCTGGTACAGGAGTATTTCCGCGCGGCCGGCGCTTTCGGGTCCATGGCGACCGAGACGATTCGTGGTTATCCACGCCCCGGGGACGACAAGTACGTGAGCCAGTTGCACCACTCCGACCCGGTGTTCGCGGTCTGGGGCCGCGCAGCAGGCTAGTTGCCGGCCGCCTGTTTCAGCAACAGCCCGACCAGTTCCGGCGCCGCTCCGAGGTACGGTGCCACGGTGATCTCAACCTCCGGGTGTTCCGCGCGCACAATATTCACCTCGCCCGGCACATCGGTAACCACGTGCCGCCCTGCAGAGAGGAAATAAGGCAGCACCACCACCTGCTTCGCACCCGCAGCAATCGCTGCACGCAGCCCATCCGGTATGGATGGCTCCGCCAGTTCCAGGAAGGCACAGGCAACCGTGCCGTATTCGGCGCTGGCCTGTGCCCCGATGCACTGGGCCAGTGCACGCACCTCGTCATTCGATTCCGCACGACGACTGCCGTGTGCAACCACCAGTAATGTCTTCATGCCAGCTCCTCAGGGTAACAGTGTTTATCTCCAGGGCAGCGCTGAACAAGGCCGTCATCCCCGCAGCTGCGGGAATAACTTGTTCAGCGGGTCCCCGGGTTGAAAGCCGGTACCGATCCTTCGTGCTATGCTCGGCACCACCTATGTTCCTGCTGATTTTTCTCGTCGTCTGGTTTGGCGGACACGGATGGATTGCGTGGTCATTGCTGCGTCCACTGCGCCGGACCAGTCCGGTGCGCAATATCGGGATACTGCTGCTGTGCATCTCCCTGCTGCTGGTTCCCGCCGTGTTCTTCACCCGGCACTGGGCAACCATCGACCCTCATTATAGCGACTTCATCAGCTGGTTCGCCTATATCGATATGGGTGTATTCCTGGTGCTGTTACCGCTACTGGCGCTGCGCGACCTCGGCTGGCTGACACAGCGTGCCCTGTATCGGTTGCAGCATCTGTTTTCATCGCGGCCCTCCACAAGCGTGTGCGACCCCGTACGCAGGAACTTCCTCGCCAACGGCATGAACGCCGGGCTGATCGGCCTGACCGGCGGTATGACCGTGGTAGGCTACCAGGAAGCGCGTCGCATCGCGCAGATCAAGCCAGTCATCATTCCGGTCGCCGGATTGAACGATGACCTGCACGATTTTCACATCGTGCAACTGAGCGATATCCATCTCGGACCCACCATCAAGGGCGATTACCTGCAAGGAATCGTGGAGCGCTGCAACCAGCTGGAACCGGACCTGGTGGTCATTACCGGCGACCTGGTCGATGGACTCACCGCGCAGCTCCAGGATGATGTCGCACCGCTGCAGCAGTTGCGCGCACGGCACGGCAGCTGGTTTGTGACCGGCAACCATGAATACTACTGGGGTGCCGCTGACTGGGTGGACCTGCTGCCGACGCTGGGCGTGCAGGTACTGGTCAACGCGCACGAGGTCATCCGCCATCGCAATGCGCGCCTGCTGCTGGCCGGCGCGACCGACTTCTCGGCCGGGAAATACCTGCCCGGCCACGCATCGGACCCTGCACTGGCGCGGCAGGGAGCGGGAGCGGCGGATTTCTCCATCCTGCTGGCGCACCAGCCACGCAGTGCACAGGCCGCACTGGAGGCCCGTTATGATCTGCAACTCAGTGGCCACCTGCATGGCGGACAGTTCTTTCCCTGGAATCTCCTGATCGGACTGGTGCAGCCCTTCAGTATCGGCCTGCACCACGTCGACCGGCGCATGTGGCTGTATGTCAGCGCCGGTACCGGCTACTGGGGGCCGCCCACACGCCTGGGTGTACCGGCCGAAATCACCTCGATCCGCCTGCAGCGAGCCTGAGTCATTGCCTCGGGTTGCGGCTGGCAGCCGGATCGATCGGCCAATCGGCCGATTAACCCCCTCCCCCTCAGGGAGAAGGGAATCATTTTTTACCCCGGTACAGGATATCCACGTCACTTCACAACTCATTACCGGTCATCCGCCGCCTGAAGGCAGGGCTACGGAGCCCCTGTCGGGGACTCTAAAGTCTTGTACGCGCGACCGGCGTTCTCTTGTATAATCGCTGCCCTTTCAACCCTGCCCCTTCCCGGGCCCGGCATTTCCCATGATCAGCAAGCTCAGAAACATCGCCATCATCGCGCACGTCGATCATGGCAAGACCACTCTCGTCGACCAGTTGCTCAGCCAGTCCGGCACCCTCGGCGAGCGCGCCTCCGTTCCCGACCGGGTGATGGATTCCAGCGACCTGGAAAAGGAACGCGGCATCACCATCCTGTCCAAGAACACCGCCATCCGCTGGGGGGATTACCGCATCAACATCGTGGACACCCCCGGCCACGCCGATTTCGGCGGCGAAGTCGAGCGCGTGCTGTCCATGGTCGATTCCGTGCTGTTGCTGGTCGATGCGGTGGACGGCCCGATGCCGCAGACCCGGTTCGTGACGCAAAAGGCCTTCAACCTCGGCCTGCGCCCGATCGTGGTGATCAACAAGATCGACCGACCCGGCGCGCGGCCCGACTGGGTGCTGGACCAGACCTTCGACCTGTTCGACCGCCTTGGCGCCACCAATGAACAGCTCGACTTTCCGGTGATCTATGCTTCCGCCCTGCAGGGTTACGCCGGCCGCGAAGCGGATAAACCGGCAGCCGACATGACACCGCTGTTCGAGGCCATTATCGAGCATGTAGACCCGCCCAAGGTTGACCTGGACGGGCCGTTCCAGCTGCAGGTCATCTCGCTCGATTACAGCAGCTACGTCGGCGTCATCGGCATCGGCCGCATCAGCCGCGGCAAGGTGCGCACCAACATGCAGGTGACCCTGATCGATCCACAGGGCAAGACCCGCAACGGCCGCATCGGGCAGGTACTGGGCTTCCTTGGCCTGGAACGCATCGAGGTACCCGAGGCACAGGCCGGCGACATCATCGCCTTCACCGGCATCGAAAAGCTGCATATCTCGGACACCCTGTGCGATCCGGCCAGGGTCGAGGCATTACCGCCACTGACCGTGGATCAACCCACCGTCAGCATGACCTTCCAGGTCAATACCTCGCCGTTTGCCGGCAAGGACGGCAAATACGTCACCTCGCGCAACCTGCAGGAACGCCTGCAGCGCGAACTGCTCCACAATGTCGCGCTACGTGTGCAGGAAACCGCCGACGCCGACAAGTTCCGGGTCTCCGGACGCGGTGAGTTGCACCTTGCCATCCTGATCGAGACCATGCGGCGCGAGGGCTACGAACTGGGTGTATCGCGCCCGGAAGTGATTCTGCGCGAGGTGGACGGGGAAACCCACGAACCGTTTGAAGTCGTCACGGTGGATGTCGAGGATATTCACCAGGGCACCATTATGGAAAAACTCGGCGCACGCGGCGGCGAACTCACCGACATGATGCCGGATGGCAAGGGCCGTGTACGGCTCGACTACATCATGCCGGCGCGCGGGCTGATCGGCTTTCGCACCGAGTTCCTCACCAGCACCCAGGGCACCGGACTGATCTACAGTGTGTTCTCGCATTATGCCCCGATGAAACCCGGTGAATACGGTCAGCGCATCAATGGCGTGCTGATTGCCAACGGTACCGGCAAGGCACTCGGCTACGCCCTGTTCAACCTGCAGGAACGCGGCCGCCTGTTTATCGGTCACGGCGAAGCGGTGTACGAAGGCGGCATCATCGGCATTCACACACGCGCCAACGATCTCGTGGTGAACCCGCTCAAGGGCAAACAACTGACCAACATTCGCGCGGCCGGTACCGATGAAAACATCCTGTTGAGTCCGCCGATCCGCATGAGCCTGGAACAGGCACTGGAATTCATTGACGACGATGAACTGGTCGAGGTAACACCGAACCACATTCGCCTGCGCAAGAAGTACCTGCTCGAGCACGAACGCAAGCGCGCCGCGCGCAGCGCCTGAGCGCAACAAGCCTCGCCCTGGTTACACGGCCGACAGCGGCCGTGATAACCATGATTTTTTCTGAAGCGAAAAAAATCCGCCGCCTGGTGCGGCTGCAGCGCTCCCTGAATGCCCATAACCATATATATTGTGAGGTAGAATATAACCCTACACATAATATGGGTGTATACATTAATAGCTTATAATACATTAACTTATAAATTTATTTCATTGACATATGTGTGGTTTTTATATACCTTACATGCCACGGAAGCGAGTTACAGGAAAATGAGAGTCGTTCCGTAAGCTCAGTGATCAATCGGCAACTGGAGGAGATAAACCATGCACGTAACAGATATGGTGATGCACATTGATAACACGCTGGGGGTCGACAGCCGCCGCAATATCGAACAGGCCCTGACAGGGAACCGGGGAATCATCCGGGCCCATTTCAACGACAAACGACCGCACCTGATGCTGGTCTGCTATGACAACGACAGCACCTCGTCATTCGAGATCCTGGCCCAGGTAAGCAGTCAGCAACTCTGCGCGGAACGCGTTGGCTGAATGACATAACAGAATAAATCTCGCAGTACGGAACTGCTCTAACGGTGACCTTGTGTCACCGTTTTTATTTTCAGCAGCGCTGGAACTGGCCGGCCGCTATCAATGCCGTGGTGAGTCTCGTACGCAAGTCGTCCAGCTGATCGTCACTGTACGGCCGCGGCGGCACCCTGCCCCACACCGGCGCCGGCCAGGCGGCATCATGGCGATAACGTACGACATGATGGATATGCAGCTGTGGAACCACGTTACCCAGTGCCGCCAGGTTCAGCTTGTCCGGCTGGAACAGCTCAGCCAGCAGCCTCGATACCCGCATGGATTCGCGCATCAGCTGTTGCTGGTCAGCCTCATCCAGCTGGTACAGCTCACGAATACCCTCGCGGTCCGGCACCAGGATCAACCAGGGATAGTTGGCGTCCTTCATCAGCAGCAGGTGGCACAGGGGGAAGTGTCCCAGCAGCTGGCAATCCTCCAGCAAACGCGGATCAATCGCAGCCATCTCCCGCTAGGCCGGTTCGGCTTCCACCACGGGCCGGCCTGGTGAAGGCGCCTGTACCGGGTTGCCGGCGGCTGATTTGTCAGCCACTGCCTCGCCACCCAGCGCCGCGAGCAGGGCCGGCAGGAACTCGGCCAGCTCCAGCACCAGCAACGAGAAATCCTGATCAAAACGGGCCAGCGGGTCATCATCCACGTCCTGCTCTGCCGCGCGGACGATGTCCTCGAAGCGCAGCCGCTTTATGGACAGGTCATCATGCAATACAAAAGACAGTCGCTCCCGCCACTGCATGGCGAGCCTGACGGCGAACTTGCCATTGCGAATATGGTTACGCACCTCCGCCGCACCCAGATCCTGGTGCTTGCAGCTGATCACGCCACCATCCGGGTCCGGATGCCGGAGCAGACATTCATCCATCGGCGTAAAACCCTGCGGCAATGCCTCACCACTCAGCCAACGCGTCATCGTATCTGTTGTGGAGTGGCGCACCTGCACCGGGGTGGCCGGGAAACGACCGAGCGTGTTGCGCAACAGGCTGACCAGCGTCTCCGCTTTCGAGGCCGACGGACTGTCCACCACCAGCAGGCCGTGACGAACATCAATGTACGCAAACAGGTTCGAGATGCGTGTCAGTGCGCGTGGCAACAGATCAACGATGATCTCCTCCTTCATGCGCAGCTTTTCACGCCGGTAGATTTCCCGTGACTCGGCCGCCTCCACCTCCGCCACCTTGTCGTCCAGCAACTGGCGTATGACGCCGGCCGGCAGGATCTTCTCCTCCTTGCGCATGCAAACCATGATGTAACCATTTGCCGCGTGCACCAGCTGTTGCCCGACGCGACCCAATGGCGATGCCCAGCCGGATGCAACCAGCTCCATACGACCGCAACCCCTGAACGCGCTGGCATGCAGCCGCTCATCCAGTAGTTCCGGGGTCAATTCGAAGGACTGTCCAAGACGATAGAGCTGAAGATTGCGGAACCACATGATGAAACCACCCCGTAAAAAACGAGTCATTATGGGGAAAGATGTTTCCCGTGGCTACCGTTTTCCTGTCGCACCGCGACACTACTCGCCAGCTTATCTGTCAACGCTCCAGCGACTGTTGAGCAAACGTTCGGATGTCGTGGAAAAGTCTGCAATACGCTGCGAGGGCTGCAGGTAAAACCGGGGCAGCTAGTGCACTGCGGGATCCTGATCTTGCCGGCCCGCCGCCATGGCAGCGCGTGACAGCAAAGTAACCGCTGCGGTTTTGCCGGGCATGCCCGCCGTTTCGCCACGACACCATCTCACAGCGAAACCCCATGCACACAGAACGTATTACACCGGCAGATACCTCCACTTCATGGCACTGGTGCGCGACGCGCCGGAGGCGGTTTCCGTCACAGTTATAAGTACTTGGTTAAGCACTTATCCAGCAGGGAACTCGTCAAATTCTCGGCAACAAACACGAATTACCTTGCACTTCGCCCCGGCATTTTAATCCGTAACCCCGCCGCGGCATCAGCCCGCAACTGCATGCGCATGCACCCCATTCCGGCGCAGCAAACATGACTGTCGATTTTTCCTGATTCTCATGTATTATCCGTCCAATGAATGGAAGAAAGGGGGGGCAAAAATCCTGGCACATTCATTCATTGACAACGTAATTGCACATTTTTCAGGTACACCCGGATGTTCCCGCAACAACTCCTGCTTGTTTCTTGGCTAATCTGCAATTGAATACAAGTTCTACCTATTTTCATGAGGTGTTAAATGGCTACAGGTACTGTGAAGTGGTTCAACGAGTCCAAAGGATTTGGTTTTATCGCGCCGAGCGACGGTGGTGAAGATGTATTCGTACACTTTTCCGCCATCCAGGGTGATGGATTCAAGACCCTGGCCGAGGGACAGACAGTAAATTTTGATATCGAGCGGGGACCGAAAGGACTGCAGGCCGTCAACGTCACCGGAAAATAAACCGGTCTCGGCCAACGTAGCAAGGAAACCCCGCCCAGGCGGGGTTTCTTTTTTGTCAATCACCAGCCAGGGAATCCACCAGATGGGTCGTTACCGCGCCCCGGCACCGAAGTCATCCCCGTACATCACCCCACAAGGCCAGCTCCAGCTGAGCGCAGAGCTGCAGTCGCTCTGGCAACGGCGCGCAGGCGTCACCCGTGCACTGACCGCTGCGGCGGCGGAAGGGGATCGCTCGGAAAACGCCGAGTATATCTACCGCAAGAAAGAACTGCGCGAGATCGACCGGCGCATACGCTACCTGCAGAAACGCTTGCCGGAACTGAAAGTTGTCAGCCAGAAACCGACCGACGGCAGGCGGATCTTCTTCGGTGCCAGCGTTACCCTGGAAGACATGCAGGGCAACCAGGTGTGTTATCGAATCGTCGGTGCCGACGAATTTGACCCCGCTCGCGGCTGGATCAGCATCGATTCACCGCTGGCGCAGGCACTGCTGAAAAAAACCATCGATGAAGAGATACGCCTGATGACCCCGGGTGGTCCGGCAGAATACCTGGTGATTGAAATTGCCTACGAGTAGACCGGACAATCAGTCGTCGCCGGACACCTTGCCACGCAGGCGCTTGTGCTGACCGTGGCGACTCTTGCTGTCGAGCCTGCGCTCACGCGAGCCAGTCGTTGGACGGGTCGCAATCCGCTGGCGCGGGGTAACCAGCACACTGCTGACCAGCTCGCGCAGGCGCTCCAGTGCATCGGTACGGTTCATGTCCCGGGTACGAAACCGCTGCGCCTTGATGACCACTACCCCGTCGGAGCTGATGCGCTGATCGCGCAGTGCCAGCAGACGCTGCTTGATACGTTCCGGCAGTGAAGACGCCTGGATATCGAAACGCAGATGGATTGCAGAAGCCACCTTGTTGACATTCTGGCCACCGGCGCCCTGTGCCCGGATGGAGGAAAGTTCCAGTTCTGATTCCGGTATGGTGATGGTGCGCGAGATCTGCAGCATCAGTGTGCACTGGTTCGGACCGCACCGCAGCGACTGCAACGATACTCGGTTACCAGGCGCCCCTGCCTGCTGTCAAAACGACTGTCCTTGTTGATCACCCACTTGTGAAATCCGCGCCGGCACAGCGTGTTGCCCTGTGTGCGCTGTGCCGCGGTCGGCCGCTTGAAGCGTACCACCTCACCCATAAGCCGGCGCGTTCCCTGCGAACCCGTTGCACATTAATGCGGATTGACTCGCGTACGACGGAAGCGCGAGGCAAATCTTTGTAACAGGGTCGGTTCACGGTATGCGTGCAAGCTGTCGTCTGCCTGCTCGCTGGTAGCGTTCAGGGCTGGTGCCAGGCGTGCCTTGCCCCAGTTCAACACATCCTTCGCACTGGCCTTGCCGGCCGGTCCCAGCGGATCGGCACCCAGGGTACCGACCAGGCTGGCCAGGTACCCGGGCTGCGAAACCTGCGCCAGTGTTTGCTCGGCGGATTGCAGACGCTGGGCAATCCCGAGCCGCGCCGCCTCGTCGGCATATTTTCCGTCTTCAAGAAATGACCGCAGGCTGGCCACGTGCCGCGTCCACAATGCAATGTCGCGATGTTGCTTGACCTCCAGGCGCTCCCGGTACCAGTCCGAATCCAGCAGGTTTTCACGGGTAAACATGGCGCGGAAATTCGGGTGCTGGGCATCCATCCCGTCATACTTGCCGGTCGCCATCACCAGCAGCAAGGCCCGCAACGGCGGACAGGCATCCTCGATGCTGCCGTCCTCGAGGTATTGCAACGCAACCCGCTGCTGGGCCTCGACGATATTGTTGATGCCATCGACAAAGCTGTCCAGGCCCTGGATTTCCGGACGCAGGATCTCATCGGTGAATACCGCACCGGGATTATCGAAGATCTTGCCGAAGAAACGATGCACAAAATGCTGCGTAATGCGGTAACCCAGGCGACTGGCCAGGATCACCTTGCCGTCATGGGTAAAGTCCTGCAGCGGTTCCAGGCAGCCAGCCCCGATCAGGTAGCCCGGGCTGCGCTCCTGGGGCGTCAGGCGCGCCCAGATCTCCGGGATCAGCAGGCTGATGTCGTGGTCCACACGCACATCCGGTCCGACATGTCCTGCGGAACTGGAAAAACCGGCGTGTCCGGTCAGGATAAAGGAAACCAGCGCATTGTTCAGGTCCGCGGTGGCGCGCAAGGCGTTGAATGGCCCCTTGGTCAGGGCACCCTCGGAACCGGCGCCGGTCGTGGACGGTGACTTGCCGGTCAGGCTGCACACAAAATCCATGAACAGTTCCGGCAGTTCCTGGTAATGAATCGGGTTATATACGGCCAGTGGGCGAATGCCCGGCTCGGGTGGATTATTGCGGCGCCCGGCCAGCACCGCGTCGACCGGATGACAGACCGGTGCATCGGGTGCGATCCCGCGGTGCAGGCGAATGCTCATCTCTGCAAGGTATTTGCGCTCCGGGCGCACCAGGTCGGGACGCACCTGCAGGTAACGCGGATTTTTGGACGGTGCACCGTTGACGATACGCGGATGCGCGGAGGAGACCGTGTATGTGCTGCCATCCTCGTGGGCCTTGCGCAAGCGTTTCTGCATGGCCGGCGTGTACTGGTAAAACGTATGCACATCATCAACCAGCGCGGTCAGCCGCGCACGGTCAAACGGTTCAAAGTTGGCGATGAAATTGTCCGGCTGCGACATATCCAGCTCGGTCTGCTTGTCGAAGCCGGGATGAATGGCATCATCCGGGCGCTGGAACAGGCGGTACTCGCAATTCTTGACCAGCTTGACGCTATTGAGGGTATTGCCGCGCGGCCCGCAGGCGTCGACGCAGCCGGCCGGCACCACCACGGACGCGGTGATATCATCCTCCATCTGTATCTTTTCGGTCGCGATGTAGTCCTGACGCAGCTTGAAGGTACGCCATTTGCCATCCGTGTCGAAACCGACGCGCAAATACGAGGCAACGATGTTGCGGTCATCCAGCTTGAGCTCATGCGCCGGCGCACCGTCCACCTCGTCAACCGACAGGTGACTGCGCCAGTCATTGCCCCACTCGGCGCGATAGAAGCGCTTGATCAGAAACGTCAGCGCCAGGATGCGTGGTGGCATCGAGGCCAGCCAGTCGTTGAATTCATCGGTATAGCTGGAGGTCGGGGTCAGCAGCTTGATCACCGAGCCCAGGCTGCGCTCGGAACTGAGCGGCTTGCGGGTTGCATCGCGGTCCTCGTGCTCGAAGCCCGGCTTGAAGCGCGTGGTGTAGTCCCGGTCGAAGATCTCCTGCACCAGCGCCAGGTCCTTCTGCAGATCGTCGATGAACAGCGGCCGGTAGATCACCGCGTCATTCAGGGACTTGGAAATTTCCGACTTGCCGCCACCGGACACCGTGCTCGGCTTGTGGCAGAAAGTACCTTCCGGATCGGTTCCGACCAGCCGCCAGGACGGCGCACCGGGATGCTTTTCCATCTCGACCTTGTAACCGTTCGGCTGCATGTAGATCTTGCCAGGCTGCAGGCGGATCTTTTGGGTTTCGTCGTCACGCTCCCAGGAGATGGTCTGCGCATTCAGATCCATGCGCACCTTGAGCGGGACGTAGATGATCTGCGGCCAGCTGCGGTCGATGGCGTACCCTTCCGGCTGCACGTCCATCAGTGCACCATAGCGTTCGACCATGTCATCGAAGGAATAACCGGGCATGCTGTAGGTACGGCTGTCGACGCCGAATTCCTCACCGTGGTTACGGCGCGGGAAGGCCAGCGCGCCACCGGCATGCTCTTCCTCCGACAGGCCGAACAGGTTGGCCGAGAAACCGATCTGGGTCTTGACCTCTTTCTTGCAGTAGCCGAAATAATTGTCAGCCAGCAGTGTCACCATCACGCCAGATGCATCGCGCGCGGTCAGCTTGAAGGCCTGTCCGTCGTTATAGAGTTCGTTCTCGTCCTTCCAGCACATGCCATCCTGGCGTTGCCTGGCGCTGGCATCCTTCCAGCGTGGCAGCCCGGCTTCCTGCTTGGTGGTACCAACCAGGTGCGGCGCGAGAATGACGCAACCGCTGGTACCGGTCCAGTGCTCCACGTCCAGTGCGGCATCACACTCGGCAAGGTGCGGATTGCCGCCGTTGCCGAAAATACTTTCCACAAAATCCAGGTTACTGACCAGGTTGCCCGGTGCGAAGAACCGCACCTCCATGGTCTTTTCCGCTTCCTTGCCGGGTATTGCGGGACACACCACGGGACGCATCATCAGCGAGACAAACATGCGCGCCGGCTCGGGCAGCTGTGCCGTGAATGGCAGGGTCTGCAACTGCGCGGGCGGCTGCAGGGCACGCTCCAGCATGCGGGCGAAGGTCTGCAGCGGCACCGCCTTCTTGTCACCGGGTATCGGCAGCCCGCCCTCGCTGATATGGAAGGAACCCTTGGTAGTGCGGCGGTCACTGGCCGGGTTATGCAATACACCCTGCGCTACGCGATAGCTGGAAACGATATCGGAGTGGAATTCGTCGGCCCCCATCGGCAGGGACAGTTCACGCGCCACCCCGTGACGGTCCAGCACGAAAGTCTGGGTCGGCAGCACGGGCGCATGTCCCGCCTCGAGCGGTGCGAGGTAACGATCCAGGAAATCCTGGATGCGCTTGTCGATCGGGCACTGGTAACCGGACAGCAGGCGGTTTTTTTCCCGGTAACTGCGCAGCAGGTCGCGTGATATCCCGAAAAAGCGTTCGGACTCGGCTGGCACACAGGTCGGCTGGCCGGAAGACGCCAGCTTGAGGTTGATATAGAGCTGCAGTTTGGCACGTTCCTCTTGCGGGGATTCGGGCGGTTTGTTCATCCCGAGTGCGTAGGCAAAATCCATAACATCCTCCGAGTCAGTATGGCCCGGAAGCAGGCATCCGGCACGTCGTTATAGTAGCGAATTCGCCGTTTAAAAACAGCGGAGTTAGCAGATACAATCTGAATCTTGAATAAGATATCTACCGTATCTTAATGATATTCATAACTAATGACTGGTTTTCTCGCCACCCGGCCAGGCGGGGCAATCCCGCATACCGCTGACCTGTCCGGGCGGGGGCCGACAGCAGGCAGCATTCAGTGCAGCGGGTTGAAGTCCACCGCCACCTGTTTACGGTATTCCTGGTCGTAGACGAATTCGATCGAGACCTGGCCGTCGGATCCCTGCAGTTCCTCGATGCGCACCTGCTTGAGTTCCGGCAGGCGGATGGCCAGGTAGCTGCACATGGCGGCCGCCATGGCCTCGTCAGCGGTATTCAGCGCATGCACCAGGTTGCCGGCTGCAAACCGGGCACGCTGCTCGATGTCCGGGTTACTGATGGTTTCTTCGCCGATCAGGATGCCGTCATCCATCTTGGCATCCATTCGATCGAGATAGGCACGCTGGTGATCCGGCAACAGCCGCTCGCGGTCGTACTCCAGCTGCGCAATCCCGTTCAGCAACACCGCCATGACATTCATGTTCAACCTGCCTTCTTCATGGCCTGTTCCTGAATAGTCAGGTACTCCTCGTAGCTGCCGCTGAAGTTGACCAGCCCGTCCGGCTTCATTTCCAGGATGCGGGTCGCCAGCGAGGAGACGAATTCCCGGTCATGACTGACAAAGATCAACGTACCCGGATAATTCTCCAGCGCCAGGTTGAGGGATTCAATCGACTCCATATCGAGGTGGTTGGTCGGCTCATCCATCAACAGCACATTCGGCTTCTGCAGCATCAGGCGCCCGAACAGCATGCGTCCCTGTTCGCCACCGGAGATTACCTTGACCGGCTTGCGAATCTCGTCCTGCGAAAACAGCAGGCGCCCGAGCGTGCCGCGGATGACCTGCTCGTCATCACCCTCGCGGCGATGACCGCTCATCCAGTCAAACAGGGTGAGATCGCTGGCGAACTCATCCGCATGATCCTGGGCGAAATAGCCGATCTCGGCATTCTCCGACCACTTGAGCCGTCCCTTGTCGTTGTTGAGGTCGCCGGCCAGGGTGCGCAACAGGGTGGTCTTGCCAATACCGTTCGGCCCGATGATCGCGACCCGTTCACCGGCCTCAATCTTCAGGTCCAGCTTGTCAAATATGACCTGCCCACCCCAGGACTTGCTGAGTCCTTCCGCGTCCAGCGCCAGGCGAAAGAGTTTTTTGTTCTGCTCGAAACGGATGTAGGGATTGACGCGGCTGGACGGCTTGATCTCGTCGAGCGTGATCTTCTCGATCTGGCGCGCCCGCGAAGTGGCCTGCCTGGCCTTGGAGGCATTGGCAGAGAAGCGGCTGACGAAGGTTTGCAGCTCGGCGATCTGCGCCTTCTTCCTGGCATTGTTCGCGATCATGCGTTCGCGCACCTGCGTGGCGGCCGTCATGTATTCATCGTAGTTGCCAGGATAGACGCGCAATTCCCCGTAATCGAGATCGGCCATGTGCGTGCAAACACTGTTGAGGAAATGCCGGTCATGCGAAATGATGATCATGGTGCTGTTGCGCGCGTTCAGCACCCCTTCCAGCCAGCGAATGGTATTGATATCAAGATTATTGGTCGGCTCATCCAGCAGCAGGATATCCGGATCCGCAAACAAGGCCTGCGCCAGCAGCACGCGCAGCTTCCAGCCCGGCGCAACGGCCGACATCAGGCCATTATGCTGTTCAATCGGGATATCCAGGCCCAGCAACAGTTCTCCGGCACGCGACTCGGCACTGTAGCCATCCAGTTCGGCGAAATGCACTTCCAGGTCGGCGACCTTCATACCATCCGCCTCACTCATTTCCGGCAGTGAGTAGATGCGGTCCCGCTCCTGCTTGATTTCCCACAGCTGCGTATGGCCCATGATCACGGTATCGATCACCGCGAAATCCTCGAACGCAAACTGGTCCTGGCGCAATTTGCCGACCCGCAGGTTTTCGTCGATCACGACCGAACCGGCGCTGGGCTCCAGCTCGCCCCCGAGAATCTTCATCAGTGTGGACTTGCCACAGCCGTTGGCGCCGATCAGGCCGTAGCGATTGCCCCCGCCAAAACGAACCGAGATATTTTCAAACAGGGGCTTGGCCCCGAACTGCATGGTGAGATTTGCGGTGCTTATCACGTTGACTGGCCTGTTACGCTGCGGGGCCAGCGGACTGACCCGTGAAAAAACCGTCATTATCCCACAATTCCGTGCGCTTCAGGTGAAGACCACAACAATGTGCAGGTATTTTCAGGTGCGCGCCCGTGTGGACCGGGGCATAGCGGGCCGACCCGGCATCAGGCAGCACCGCCCCTGCCCGCCCCAAGCCACCTGGCCAGCAATACCAGCGCCAGCAGTAACAATGGCGCTCCGTGCAGCAACAGGTCAAAGATATCGATCGGCCGCGTCAGGCTGCCTGCCGCCAGCATTTTGAGCTTTCCCCACAGGTGCGGTTCCGGGCGAAACGGTGCGAGCGCCAGCAACACCGCCAGCGGCGCAATCATGGGCAGTGGAATTCGTGCCAGCCATTGCATGGGAAACACCGCGGGGTATCAGTAACGGATCAACAGCGGCTGGTAAGCAAACAACGCGGTCAGATGATGCAATACCGCGTGCTGTCCCTGTTCCGCCCAGAGTCGGTTTATGTCCTGTTCGACCAGTTCATAACGATGCTCCAGGTCTTGCTCGTCGGCATGGTTCACGGCCAGTTCAGCCACCAGGCCCAGCCACATGCGGCTGGCTCCCATGATCAGTGCGGGCCAGTTTTTCCTGATCGCCGCGGGCCATATCGGGTCGCTGGTATCCTCGATGAGCGGACTGTCGTTGCGGGTCAGGTCATCATATCCAACCCAGGTAACCAGCCCTTTGGCACGCAGATCTGCCAGCACCGCATTACTGCTGATGTCATGGTAAATGCGCTGCGCAGCCTGCGGGGTCGTGTAGAAAATGAAGCTCAGTACATGGCCATGAGCATCATCACCGGCACGCCGGTGGATGCGCCAGAGCTGGATATCCTGCTTGTTGCGTTGATAAACCGGCGTGACGATTTCCCCGCCGATCAGGGTTCCTATATACCAGCGGGGAGTTTCCCCTTGCGGGCGCGCAATACGGAACTGCACTCGCCGCCACCCCTCGGTTTCCGGCAAGCCGGCTGTCGCGCCGGCATCCGGAGCCGGCCTGGTCACCGGTACGGTACAACCGGCAATCCCCAGCAGCCACAGCAGCAGAACCCTGACACAGATTTTCACTCATCACCCCCGGAGAACGCCTTGCCATGACCGTTATTCAGCTGCGCCGCATCATACCGGTTATTCCAATCGACCGGCATATCGCGCAGTCTCGCTACGCGTCTGCTGCAGCCTGTTCCAGGTATTCAACCACGGCGGCCAGGCGCCCTTCATCCACCAGCAGCAGGTGTGGAATACCATTCAGCGCGACCTGCCTGACCCGCAACCAGTGCCGCATTGCCACACCATCTCCGCCAGTGTTTTTGTACAAGGCACGGTAACAACGCACCAGCAGCACCGCCCGCTGCCAGGCGCAGGTACCCGGCTGCAGTGATTGCTGCCCGGCCGACAGGCGGCCAATATCCGGACACTGCAAACCGAGTATGCGCGCCAGCTCGGCCTGGTACAGATCCAGCAATGCAGTGATCTGCAATACGGCTTGCGTCAGACGGCGCGGGTCATCCCGCTCAAGTGAGATTTCAAATACATCCGGCACGGCGCGTTATCCTGAGTGTCCTGCCCGCATGATACCGGTTTGCACCACCACACCACGACTGATGTGTACACCGGAACAGCACAACGCCTGCGAGGCCAACCGTTTGCGCTACTGCACAGCCTTACTTTGTCGCCGCTGCACGACACTCATGAGGCTGGTTTCACCCGGGTTTAGTGGTAGTATTACCGCGATTTTCTACACCTGACAGCGCTGCCGCTGTTTTTTAACCTACGGAGAATGTCTCATGTCGAAGTTGTTTCGCCCCCTTGCCTGGCTACTGTCCCTGCTGCTTGCAATGACCCCGGTACTCACCGCCCAGGCGGCCATGGTCGGCACAGATACCCTGCTCAACAATGCCAGTTCCGAACAGACTCGTGCCAGTCTGCAACACCTGCTCGATCAGCAGTCAGCCCAACAGCAACTCTCGGCAATGGGTGTGGACCCGGCCTGGGCAAAGGAGCGCGCCAGTCGCCTGACCGACGCAGAGCTCGCACGCATCAACCAGGGTATTGATCAAATGAATGCCGGCGGCGACAGTGTGCTGGGCATACTGCTGCTGATCTTCATTATCTTCATTATTACCGATGCCATTGGTGCCACGGATATCTTCCCGTTCGTCCATCCGGTTCGCTAGGACCGGCATCCATGCAGTACCTGGCACCCGCCTGCTGGCGGGTGCCTTGCTTCTGTTGCTGTATCTGACGGGCTGCGCAACCGCGCCCCAGGCCCGCACAATCCAGTCCGCACCACCCGACGGTCTGCCGCAGCAGGTGGAACTGGCAGATACCCCGTTTTTTGCACAACAGCGCTACCAGTGCGGTCCCGCTGCACTGGCGACCGTACTGGTTGCCAACGGCATCGCGATCACGCCCGATCAGCTGGTCACGGAAGTGTACGTCCCGGCCAGGCATGGCAGCCTGATCGATGAGCTTGCTGCAGCGGCACGCCACCGGGACCTGCTGGTCTACCCGCTGGCTCCCGCGCTCGCCGACCTGCTCAGCGAAGTCGCTGCCGGGCACCCGGTACTGGTATTCCAGAACCTGGGGCTTGGCTGGTTACCCAAGTGGCATTTTGCCGTGGTGGTCGGCTATGACCTCGCACAGCATGAAATCATCCTGCGCTCCGGCACCACCGCACGCTGGGTGACCACACTGAGTACTTTTGAACGTACCTGGCAACGCAGCGGATACCAGGCACTGGTTGTCACACCGCCCGGCGAGATCGCTGCCACGGCAGAACCGTTACGCTTCCTGCAAGCTGCCCGTGAGCTCGACTCAAGTGGTTCGCGCACTGCCGCATTCACGGCATGGCAGGCCGCTACCCGGCGCTGGCCGGACCAGCCGCTCGGCTGGATGGCACTCGGCAACCACGCCTACACGGACGGAAATTACCCGCTGGCGCGCGCCGCGTTCCTGCAGGTTACCCGACTCACGCCGGGCGATGCGCTGGGCTGGAATAACCTGGCCTACGGCCTGCTTCGGGAAGGCTGTCCACAGCAGGCACAGATTGCCGCACAATGCGCAGCAGGGCTGGCGCCGGGAGATCAGAATACGCTCGACACCCGCGCTGAAATCCGCCGCGCGGCACAAGGCCAGGATCACGCTGACTGCACGAAAATCCACTGTAATTCACCCTGAACGAATTTCCCCGCACCTGCTCTGTCAGGCGTTGCTGGCCACAACGTCAGCAACGCAACGGGGCAGGATCCGGCTCGCCAGATGCAACGGCATGCAGCGAATGCTCCCAGCCCGGCGCCGGGCCCACACCCAGCCGTGCATACCGCCCAAGCTCGTTTTCGTACCAGCCGGTGTCATTGCGCAAAGGCTCCACGCTATAGCCCCACCAGCAGCCGTCGCTGTCCTGCGCCACCCAGCGCACCCAGCCGGGCCGGGGTAAATTGTGCACGGCGTCAGTCACGCGTCTTGCCGCGGTCCAGGAAGCGCCGGGCATACCAGCAAGTGGCCTGCATGTGCAGGCCCTGCTCGCGTGCCCAGGCAATACCGCTACGCACCAGTTGTTCCGCGATGCCGCGCCCGCGCAATTCGGTCGGCACGAAAGTACGCACGAAATCGACCGAGTCCGTGCCGATCGGACGGTACTCAAGCACCGACTCCTGACCATCGACTGTGATTACGAAGCGCTGCCGTTCCGGCTCGTGGATGGTTTGCATGGTTTTCTCCTCAGGCCGCAGCCAGTAGTTCATCGATCAGCATGAGCATCGGCGAACAATCGTTATAGTCAACCGGGATGTGCCAGCTTGACGGGCCCGCCTCCAGCACCAGCGCAGGAAAACTGTCAATCCGCAAACGCTCACATTGCTGCATCTCGTCAGACAGCTGTGTTGCCGTCCCGGCAGCATGCAGCGCTTCACGGAAAGCGGCCACATCCAGCCCGATCTCCCCGGCCAGCTCGACCAGGGTGGAATCATCGGAAGGATTACGCGCCTGCAGATAGTAGGCCTGCTGGATCGCCGTGGTCATGGCCTTGTCAAAGGCCGCGCCCTGCGCACGCGCAGCGATCACGGCACGGCACGCAGCCCAGGTGGAACGGCGCGGCCGGCATTTTTCCCAGAACGCAAAATTGAAGTGCACACCCGGAATGGTTCGTTCGATGCGCCGCCAGCTGGCCTGGATGCGCTGTTGCTGTTCGATGGGCATCAGCTCGCTGGTATCTTCCGCCAGACCGCCCAGCAACCGCTGCATGCGCAACGCGGCCGGCAACCGCTCAGCAAGCTCCCGCAGCACCGGGCCAAAACCCCAGCACCAGCTGCACATCGGATCATGCGCATAATAAAGAACGGCTTGCAAAAGCGGATTCCTCCTGCACCAGGCCAGGACAATTTGCTATATTAACAACTCTTTCCAAAGGAACCCGTATGAACGAACCATCAGCATGCCCCTGCGATTCCGGTCTGCCCTACGCGGATTGCTGTGAGCCCTACATCAGCGGCGCCCGCAAGGCACCCACCCCGGAGGCACTGATGCGCTCGCGTTACAGCGCCTATGCCCTGCAGATCATGCCATACCTGGCCAGCACACTGCACCCGAGCCAGCGCCACGACTACGACGAGGACGGCGCAGCCCGCTGGGCAAAGGAGTCCGAATGGGACGGACTCGAAGTACTGGAGGTCAGCGCTGACAGCGAGGATCCGAGCCGGGGTATGGTGGAATTCCGCGCCCGCTACCGGCGCCGTGGCGAGAAACTGGTACATCATGAACGCGCGGAATTTCGCAAGTCCGGTGACAGCTGGTATTTTTTCGATGGCAAGATGGTTGGCGCAAGCCAGGTTCGCCGCGATGCACCCAAGGTCGGTCGCAACGACCCCTGTCCATGCGGAAGCGGAAAAAAATTCAAGAAGTGCTGCGGCTGAGGATACATCGTCATGGTTAACCAACTCACAGGACTGCAGGACAGCATGGAATTGCGCGAGCGCACCGAGCAACTCTGCGGCGTCGGTCACGAACTCTACCGGCGTGGCATGGTGCCGGCGACCAGCGGCAACTTCTCGGCCCGGCTGCACGATGGCCACATCCTGATCACGGAATCCGGTGTACACAAGGGACGCCTGCAAAAAGACGACCTGCTGGCCATCGACAGCAGCGGCCAGTCGCTGGACGGGCGCCGGCCCTCTGCCGAGACCGCACTGCACCTGCAGCTATACCGACGCTTCCCGCAGGTCAACGCAGTACTGCACCCGCACTCGGTCAATGCCACCCTGCTGTCACGCCATGACCGGCCGGAACTGGTACTGGAGGGTTACGAACTGCTCAAGGCGTTCCCCGGCATTACCACCCATGACACCCGGATCACCATTCCCAATTTCGCCAATGACCAGGATATCGAGCGCCTGTCTGCCCGGGTGGACAGCTGGATGCAGCAACATGACGGCACCGTTGGATACCTGATCAGCGGCCACGGCTTCTACACCTGGGGCGAAAGCGTCAACGCGGCCATGCGCCACGTCGAGGCACTCGAGTTCCTGTTTGAATGTGAATTACGACAATCCGGAGCCAGTCTCTGATGACCACGCTGACCATTACCCCCGACAACAACCCGGCTGCTGCCGAGTCGTTTAGCGACTTCGACAGCATCGCCGCGAGCCTGGCCGAGATCGGTGTTGAATTCGAACACTGGCGCGCTGACCGCGAACTGCCGGCGGATGCCGACCAGCAAACCGTGCTGGACGCCTACCAGGATTCCATCGAGCAGCTCAATGCCCGCTATGGCTTCCGCTCCATCGATGTAGTCAGCCTGACGCCGGCACATCCCGATGCCGACACCCTGCGCAGCAAGTTCCTCGCCGAACACACCCATGC
>CAJQOV010000021.1 GCA_905480065.1 uncultured Gammaproteobacteria bacterium
AGTACGTCCCTTCTCCCTCCGGGAGAAGGACAGGATGAGGGGATAGGGCAGCGGGGTCAGAGCCCTGTCCGTGAAAACGCGTGAAGATATCTCGATAGGTGTGTACGGAACAGGGGTCCGACCCCTTTTTGTTAACACAGGCAGTTGGCTTGATTTGATCCCCTCACCCCAACCCTCTCGGTAATTGCTCCATGCATTACTCTACCTCCTGCATCCATGCAGGCGTCCCGGAGGGAGAGGGAGTATGCGGGACAGCAATGCTTCGCCACAGAGGACACCGAGTTCACAGAGAACCTGGTATCAGTAGCTGCAGGTTCACTGAGCCGCACAGCGGCATAATCCGACATCCCTCCAACCGCACCAGGTTCGTCGGGGTACGCAGCACTAATCCAGCTACGTCCATTGCGGGCGCAAACTTCGATGCATTGACATGAAGTTCCTCTGTGAACTCTGTGTACTGTGTGGCAATTCCTTCCTGAAGTACTCTGTGCGCCCTGGCGGCTTTGCGCGCGGATGGTTCATCTCCGGCCTGCAACTTGACTCAGGGACCACCCCGGCCTACAGTCACTGCGCTTTTGTTGCAGGTGTCCCGCGGACAGTCGTCCACGGGATGAAACGGGAAGCCGGTGCGTTATTTCGATAACCATTCCGGCGCTGCCCCCGCAACGGTAAGCGAGTCAAGGTGTGCCACAACGCCACTGCGCCCTGCGCGGGAAGGCGGCCCACCGGGGAAACCCGCTCGCGAGCCCGGAGACCGGCCTGTAACGGACTTGAACGTGTCGCGGAGGGCGATACCAACAGGCTGATTCCAGCTTCGTTGCGTTTCTCCACGACCTGACTGCGCGGGTTGGCGCACTGGAGAAATGATGCAATCCCGTTTTCGCACCCGCTACGGCCCGCTGGTCGCTGCCCTGTTCGGTGCATTGCCGGCTGTCGTAGTGGCAGAACCATCCCCCATCGTGGTGACCGCGACGCGTATCGCCCAGAACGCGGATCAAACGCTGTCCTCGGTCACGGTCATCACCCGGGAAGACATCGAGCGCAGCCAGGCCGCCTCTGTTGCGGAACTGCTGCAGGGCAATGCCGGCATCAACGTCGCCAGCCAGGGCGGCAGTGGCAAACTGACCGCGCTCTACCTGCGCGGCACCAACCCCGGCCACGTGACGGTGCTGGTCGATGGCATTCGCATGGGCTCGGTCACCGCCGGCACCGTGGCCTGGGAATTCCTGCCGCTGGAACAAATCGAACGCATCGAGATTTCGCGTGGCCCGAACTCCGCCCTGTATGGTTCGGAGGCCATAGGCGGCGTCATCCAGATCTTCACCCGGCGCGGTGAGGGCCCTTTTCGCTGGGGTGCCAGTGCAACAGGTGGCCGCTACAACACCCGCGAGGTCGCGGCGGACTTCAGCGGCAGCAAGGACAACAACTGGGTGTCGGCGCGCGTCGCCCGTGCATCGACCGACGGCTTCGATGCCCGGCAACCCACCTTCGAATTCGGCTCCCTGCTGGACGAACCCGATGATGACGGCTACAAAAACAGTTCGGCCAGCCTGCGCCTCGGCCACCGTTTCAGCGCTGGCAGCGAACTGGAATTTCACGGCCTGCATGCCAGCGGCAACACCGAATTCGACAGCAGCTTTCCGTACGCCAACGAGGATGACTTTGTCCAGCAGTCGCTGGGAATGACACTGCGCACGTCGCTGACAGAGGATTCCGACCTGACGGTAACGCTCGGCCGCAGTCTCGATGAGCGCAAGAGTTTCCGGGCTGGCGAACCCGCCTCGACATCCCGCTTCGATACCGAGCGCCGCGTATTCTCCATCCAGGACGACCTGCAGCTGTCCGACAGTGATTCCGTCTCGTTCGGTTTCGACTACCACGATGACCGGGTCGACGGCACCACGGCCTATAACGAAACCGCGCGCGATACCAGGGCGATCTTCGCCCAGTACCAGAAGCAGACTGATCAATATTCCTTGCTCGCCCGGCTGCGGCCGCTGGACGATGAACAGTTCGGTCGCCATACCACCGGTAACATCGCCGGTGGTTACCAGCTCACCAGACAGCTCGGCTTGACGGCCTCTTATGGAACCGCCTACAAGGCACCCACCTTCAATGACCTGTACTTCCCGGACTTCATGGGATTCCCGACCAGCAACCCGAACCTGGAACCGGAGCAATCCGACACCATCGAGCTGGGGCTCACTGGCAAACATGCACTACTCGACTGGGACCTGCGCGCGTATCGCACCCGCATAGACAACCTGATCGTGCTGGACAGCAGTTATGTTCCAGCCAACCTCAGCACGGCACAAATCGACGCTATCGAGGCCAGCCTGTCCGGCAGCTGGCTCGGCTGGGACAGCAAGCTCGCGGCAACCTGGCTGGATGGCAAGGACGAGAACACCGGCAACACGCTGCCGCGCCGTGCCCGCCGCAGCCTGCGTATCGATACGGACCGGCAGTTCGGCAAGTCAGGGCTTGGTGCCAGTCTCATTGCACAAAGCACGCGCTTTGACGACGTCGCCAACACTAAGCAGGTGGCCGGCTACGGCATCGTAAACCTGCGGGCATCGCAGCAACTGAGCCGCAAGCTCAAACTGCAGGGCCGCATCGACAACGTTCTCGACAAGGACTACCAGATCGTCGACACCTACAACACGGCAGGACGCAGCCTGTTCCTCACGCTGCGCTACGAGTCCGGCGCCTGAACATGAAACGTTTCCTCCTGCTCTCGCTGTTGCTGCATGTACTGCTGGTGACCAGCTGGCCGTCCCGGTGGACACAGCAACCCTCCCCCATGCCGTTACCGACCCTGGCGTTGCAACTGCAGGCAGTGGATACTGCGTTGCAAACCGGCAACAGTCGGCTCGATGGGCAGCCACCGACACCCCGGCAACCGGACGTTGCAGCCGCGCACCAGGAACCGTTGCCAGGCATAGAACCGACTGCAAGCGCGCCACAGTTCGCGCCCGTGGACAATACCGACACGCAGCAAGCGCACGAGCCTGCCGGGGAGTTATCGACAGCGCAGGGTCAGGACAACGAGACCGATACGGCGTTGAGCAATGTACGTGCCGCCGTTTACACCGCGCTGCAGGCTCATTTCAGTTACCCGCGCCGCGCCCGCCTACGGGGCTGGGAAGGTACCGTGGTGATCGCGCTGCGCATCCTGCCTGATGGTGCGGTAACCGATGTACGAATCTCGGACAGCTCGGGCATCCGCGTACTGGATGATGCTGCCATCCGCTCGGTCAGCGCCATGCATGTCCCGGAAGTCGTTGCCTGGATGAATGGACACGGAATCGATATGATCATCCCTGTTGAATACCACCTCACGGACAGCTGACATGGGCAACCGTCTCTCGAAGATCTACACCCGCACCGGCGACGACGGCAGCACCGGACTGGGTGACGGTTCGCGCGTTGCCAAGGACGATCCGCGCATCGAGGCAATCGGCAGCGTCGATGAACTCAACTGCACGCTTGGATTGTTGCTGTGCGAGCCGCTGCCTGCCGACATCCACGCCTGCCTGCTCGAGGTACAGCATCGCCTGTTCGACATCGGCGGCGAACTCAGCATTCCCGGTTTTAAGATGGTCGACGATAGCCGGGTCAGTGCGCTGGAGGAGATACTCGACCGGCTGAATGCAGACCTGCCACCACTGAAAGACTTCATCCTGCCCGGCGGCAGCCCGGCATCCAGCTGCTGCCACCTCGCCCGCTCCGTGTGTAGGCGCACCGAACGCCGCGTGCACACCCTCGGCAAGACCGCCGCCATCAACGACGCCAGCGTACGTTATCTGAACCGCCTCTCTGACCTGCTGTTTGTCATGGCGCGCTACCTCAACAAGCAAGCCGGCGAACCCGACGTGCTGTGGCAACACCAGCAAAGCACATAAATCGCGCCTGACAGGCGCTGCTGCAATCATCCGGTCCGACTGATCGACCAGCTACGCGCGTTGCCGTGCTGCTATGGCCGGCTGTTGCGCACCTGCTCCATGCGGTCGCAGAGTTGTTCGGCGCCGTCCAGGATACGCACGGTGTGGCGCACCAGCAGTTCGCGCCGCAGGGTATAGAGGTGTGCATTGCGCACGGCCTGCAGTTGCGGCCAGCGTTGCCATGCCGCGGTGAGGGTAGCGGCGTCATCGTGGTCGGCGGCGATGATGATCGCCTGCGGGTTGCGTGCCAGCACCGCCTCGATGCTGACCTGTGGGGCCAGCACGGGCAGATCGGCGAAGATGTTCTCGCCACCGCACAGCTGCAGTACATCGTTGACCAGGTGCGCGCCGTTGACGGTCATCAGCGGCTGATCCCACACCTGGTAGAACACGCTGACCGGCGGGCGACTGGCATAGCGTTCGCGCAGTGCATGCAGGCGCCGTATGAATGCATCCATTACCGGTTGTGCTGCCGCTGCGGTGCCGGCCAGTTGTCCGAGTCTTTGCAGGGTGCGCGGTATGTCCTGCAAGGTGTGTGGTTCCGAGCGGAACACGCGCAACCCGAGCTCCTGCAGCCGTTGCACCTGCCCGGGGGGATTGCCGCTTTGCCAGGCGACGACCAGGTCCGGCTGCAAGGCAATGATCGCCTCGAGATCGAGTCCGCCGCCGCCACCGATACGTGCGATGCGCGTGGCTGCATCCGGGTAATCGCTGTATTCGCTCGTCCCCACCACGGCGGCGCCGGCGCCGGCAGCAAACAGCAGCTCGGTAATATGCGGGGCGAGGCTGACGATGCGCCGCGCCGGTTGCGGCAGCGTGATGGTCTGCCCGAAATCATCGCTAACGCTAACGGCTGCCTGCAACGGCAGTGACAGCAACAGGCAGATAACCAGCAATCCGAGGCGGTGGTGGAATGGCATGGATTGCATCAGGCGCGGTTGCACAACTGGGTTCTCTGCGGTTGATCAGGACTGGATCCCCGCCTGCGCGGGGAAGACGGTGATAATTTTCGCGGTTGTGATGATCGCGCCTGCGCGGCGCTCCTACAACAGCAAATTTCCGAAATCGCCGGAATTCGTTGCGCACCGGACCATGGGGCTGGTACCCCGGACCCGCCACCAGCGGCAAGCATGCCGGCTAAAGGAGGGCGAACCAGCCAGCCCGGCCAGCCTGCCGCAGCAACCATCGTGGCCATCAAGGCTTGCTGACACCCGCAGCCGGCCCGCTGGACACGTGCTCGTGGAATGCCGGCGGATCGCCGCTATACTATGGCCTCCACCCGGCAACCCGAAATAAATACAAGGACATGAAATCACCGGTTGTAGTCATCGGCATTGGCGAAATGGGCAGCGTGTTTGCGCGCGGGCTGCTGCGGCTCGGGCATCCGGTTTACCCGGTCACGCGCACAACCGATATGGATGCCCTCGCCCGCCAGCTGCCGGCACCGGAGATGGTGCTGGTCGCGGTCGCGGAAAATACCCTGCACAGCGTACTGGAAGGCCTGCCCCCGGCCTGGCATCACCGTGTCGCGCTGTTACAGAACGAGCTGCTGCCGCAGGACTGGGAACGCTACGGCTTCACCCGGCCAACCGTCATCTCGGTATGGTTCGAAAAAAAGCCGGGGCAGGACGTCAAGGTATTGATCCCGTCCCCGGTATTCGGCCCGCAGGCCGGGTTGCTGATCGAAAGCCTGGCGCTGCTGAACATTCCCGCGCGCCACATCGACAGCGCGCAGGAACTGTTATTTGAGCTGGTGCTGAAAAATGTCTACATCGTCACTATCAACTGCGCAGGACTGGTCACCGGCGGAACCGTGACTGAGCTGTGGTCCGATCATCATGCGTTTGCCGAACAGATTGCACGCGAGGTAATTGCTATCCAGCAGGCGCTGACCGGCAAGCAGTTTGATGCCGATGCCCTGATCCGTGCCATGCTGGTCGCGTTTGCCGGCGACCCGCAGCACGTCTGCACCGGGCGCAGTGCGCCGGTTCGACTGGCACGGGCCCTGCAGCAGGCCGACGCGGCAGGGCTGGCCGTGCCAGGGTTACGCGAGATTGCAAATACATCATCGTAGCAGCGGACGCTGTCCGCGAATGATCCGGCTGCTAATGCTCGTGCGTTGCCGCGCTCATGGCCACAACCAGGCCGCGCCGCGCACACCGCTGGAATCACCGTGCTGCGCACGTACCAGCCGGGTATCCACACGGTCGGAAAACACGTAGCGTCCCCACCGCCCGGGCACTGCCTGGTACAGGGTTTCGCTATTCGACATACCGCCACCGAGCACGATGACGTCCGGGTCGAGGAGATTGATCACGCTGGCCAGCGCACGCGCCATGCGATCGGTATAAAGATCCAGTGTTGCCTGCGCAACG
Organism: uncultured Gammaproteobacteria bacterium; assembly: GCA_905480065.1. Lineage (GTDB taxonomy): Bacteria > Pseudomonadota > Gammaproteobacteria > UBA9214 > UBA9214 > UBA9214. The sequence goes on from CAJQOV010000021.1 coordinate 6,317, forward strand.
CTATCGCCCTGCGCCGCACGCGTGGCAATCTCAACGGCAGCGAGAGGTTCGCCACCAGCCATGAGGTGATCGCGGGAAAGTCCCGGGCCGGACAGCCAGGTCTCGATACAGCCGCGCTTGCCGCAGTAACAGGATGGGCCCGGCAGCTCTTGCGGCATGGGCCAGGGCAACGGGTTGTGTCCCCACTCCCCGGCAATACCGTTGGGGCCATCGAGCAAGCGGCCATCGACGACAATACCGCCGCCGGTACCGGTGCCGACGATCACGCCGAACACGCAACGCTGTCCCGCCGCGGCGCCGTCGGATGCCTCGGACAAGGCAAAACAATCCGCATCGTTGGCAAAACGCAGCGGACGCTGCAGACGCTGCTCGAGGTCGGCGTGCAACGGCTTTCCATTGAGACAGACGGAGTTGGAATTTTTTACCAGCCCGGTCGCACGCGAACAGGAACCCGGCATGCCAATGCCCACACTGCAGGGTTCACCTGCATACTGCTCCAGCTGCAGCACCAGCGCGCACAGCGCCGAGACAGTCGCTGCGTAATCGCCTTGCGGCGTCGGTACACGCTCACGTGACAGCACGGTGCCGTCACGCGCCAGCACCACACCCTCGATCTTGCTGCCGCCGAGGTCAATCCCGATTCTCAAGGCGTGACGATTCATCCCGGGTTGAACACCCTGCATGTATGCAGGTCAGCGCACACCGCTATGGAGCGGCTGTGCATACCATGCGGCGGCAGCGATCCCTGCCGCCTGGAAACATCGCGTCTGCCCGGCCGTAGCCCTGCTTGCCGCTGGTGCCACGAACCCCGCACGGCCTTGCTGCTATACCTTGCCGTGTGCGAGCAGCGTGAAGCCGCGCTCGCCATCGGTACGCAGGCGGGTAATCCCGGCATTGGCAACATGAATGCGATACATCGCAGCCGGGGGAATATGCAGCACCGCGCATAAAATCGCACGAATCACGCCAGCATGCGCGACCACCAGAATGGATTGACCGGCATGGTGTTCCACCATCTCGGTAAATGCAGCAGTGACCCGGGCAATGAACTGCTCGAGCGGTTCGGCACCCGGCGGCCGGTACGCAACCGGATCAGCAAGGAAGCGCGCCACCTGCCCCGGGTCGAGTCGCTCCAGCTCTGCGCGGGTCCTGCCCTCCCACTCCCCAAAACCGATCTCGACGAAGCGCGGCTCCCGGGACAGCGGCAGTGCATACCGCTCGGCCAGCGCGCTGGCAAACGCGTTGCAGCGCTGCAACGGTGAACTGACCACCTGCTGCCAGAGCGGGCGCCCGCCCACTGCCTGCCACATCTGCTTCCAGCCACGCTCGCTCAAGGCATCGTCCAGCTGCCCGCGATAGCGGCTGCCGCCCACGGGCTCGCCATGGCGTAACAGTTCGATCACGGTATGCTGGTCATCCATATCGGGTTTGCTCCAGTTGTTCGCGCAAGGCCTGCCAGTCAAAGGCCGGGCCCGGGTCGGTCTTGCGCCCCGGCGAGATATCGCAGTGTCCGGCAATCGCCCCTGCATGCAGCCCGGGATGATGGGCCATCAGGGCCTGCATCACCTGCGCCAGCCGCTGGTACTGCACCGCAGCATACGGTTCGTCATCCTGGCCTTCCAGCTCGATGCCAATGGAAAAATCGTTGCAGGCCTGGCGGTCACGGTAACAGGACTGCCCGGCATGCCAGGCCCGGTGGTGAAACGGCACATACTGCACCAGCTCTCCGTCGCGCCGGATCAGCAGGTGACTGGACACGCGCAGGTGGGCGATTTCGGCAAAATAGGGATGCGCATCCGGATCCAGCTGATTGGTGAACAACCGGTCAATCCACGGACCACCGTACTCGCCCGGCGGCAGGCTGATCCCGTGCACCACAATGAGTTCGATCACCGCGCCCGGCGGGCGCTCGTCACAGTTCGGAGACGCGACCTGGCGCGCATCCAGCAGGTAATTTCCAGTCGCATCGATTTTCACGGGAGAACTGTGCCTCGTTCCGTCAAAGTG
>CAJQOV010000022.1 GCA_905480065.1 uncultured Gammaproteobacteria bacterium
AACGGCACCGACGGCGGCTTTACCGTTGCCATCAATGCACTCAAGGCGATGAGTCACCCGCACAGTTTTCTCGGCATCGATCACGAGGGTCACGTCGCTGTCGTCGAAACCACCGGCAACCGCTATGGGCACATCGTGCTGCGTGGCGGCAACGGTCAACCGAACTATGATGCGGCAAATATTGCGCGCTGCGAACAGGCGCTGGCCGAGGCCGGCGTGAGCCCGAATATCATGGTCGACACCAGTCACGACAATTCCTGCAAGAACCCCGAACTGCAGCCCGGCGTGGCGGAGGATGTCACCCGCCAGATCCTCGCCGGCAACCGCTCTATCATTGGCCTGATGATGGAAAGCAATATCAACGCGGGCAACCAGCCCATCCCGAACAACCTGTCCGACCTGAAATACGGCGTATCCGTGACCGACGGCTGTATCGACTGGGACACCACCGAGCGCTGCCTGCTCGACATGCACCGCCAGCTCAAAGACACCTGATCGGGTTACCCGGGTGGTTGGCCGCCTGCACTAAACAATAATCTCGTGCAGTACTGCAGGGAGAATGAGATAACGGGAAGTGCTCGAGAGGCGCGCCCGGGCTTTGCCATTCAGGATCGTCGCGCTTACGCACCGCACCCGCACCCTGGCCACACCGGCAACTGTTATATGTAAAAGTCGGAATTTGATCTGACGGCCAGAAACCTTCAAGTACTCTGTCCCCTTCAATTCACAGAGAACACAGAGAAAATGATGTCATCCCCGCGCAGGCGGGGATCCAGTCCGGGGGCGTGTAGCAGGGTTTGGGCTGGATCCCCGCCTGCGCGGGGATGACGTGTAGTCGTTCAGATTTGATCAGGCGCACAGCGTCAACTTGTACGTCCTGAATTCTCCGAAGCGGACGTTTAGCTCGCTCTAATATAAACAATCACTTAACGGCGGAAACCGACCCGAATCGGTCACACGGCGTAAGTCCTTGTATGACTTGAAAGTACTGGAAACGGTCGTTCCCGGGCAGGACGCAGACCGGCGACTATCGACCCCAAGCGGTCATAGCGCAATCACGCGTAAAGCAGTCGTTCGCTCCACGAAGCGGACGTTTTGTATTCGTTATGTTTCAGGATCGGCGACGCCGCTTCCGGCACATAGCGGACACAGCGCTATATAATCAGCACTAGCTAATTCACGAAAACCTAGACTTAACGTGATCCAAAATACACAAAGAACCAGGAACCTCAATGTCACATATCAAAGCCTTTCCGGTTGTCATTTCCCTATCCAAGAAACGGGCGCTCGAATTTGCGGATCGTCTCAACATTCCTGATCGACAGAAAATGTCCCTGCAGAAACTTGCGCCGGCCATCGAAAACGCGCCCAATCTTGATATCAATGAATTAACTGACTGGTTATCGACAAACGAACTGCAGGAGGCTTACTTTCAGGCAACAGGGGAAAATATAAATGAGACAAGCAAGACTAAACTGGTAAGGCTGCTTCACCAAGCCCTCGATGACTACGAAAGCAGTGCAGATGAAGGCTTTGGGGAGTGGGAATCGCTAGACAATCTCGATTATTCTGAACCCGTTCTCATCCCGACAAAACGATTCGATGCCGAAAGTGCGCTTAAAAATAAGGATCGGCAATACTGGTTATGGGTAACCCGCAAGGAATATTATGCAGATGAATTCGGCAATGACAGGGAAGATCTGGAGCCAGGATACGGAGAAGATATCTCAGGCTGGTGGACCTGCCACAAGGATACCAAGGCCGGTGATTTAATCTTACTTTGGCGCACTAGCCCAAAAAGTGATATTGGTTATCTGATCGTGGCATTGAGTGATGCCTACTCCATAAATTCTGACCCCTATGCGAGGACCCAGAGCTGGGATTATGGCTGTGAATATCAGCCGCTCTACAAATTTGAATCGCCGATCACGGTAAAGGATCTAAAAGAGAATCCTTCTTATGATGACTGGCGACCCAAACGTGGCCGGTTCCAACGAAGTGTCTTTAAAATTGATGATGAGTATTGGCACCAGTTAACCAGCGACCTTGATATGTATAATCCCGGATATGCCAGTTTCCTTGCCGGTGTCACGGCGAATTCGATCATCAAGAAAGTAGCACTTGAAGTAGAGATAGAAGATTTTCTTGAGGCCAACCTGGGTTGTTTAAAACAACACGGGTATGACCTCGAACTCTGGGTCGACCCTGACACGAAAAATAATGGTCGCCAGGTTTATTGCTCTGGCATCAATGGTCGTATTGACCTCCTTTGTAAACGCAAGGACCGTGAAGGGTGGGTCGTCATTGAATTAAAGAACGTACGTGCCGGTCAAAACACTTATGGGCAAATAGCGACTTATGTTGGCTGGATTACGAATCATGTAGCCAATGGCGAACCTGTTGATGGCCTGGTTATTAGCAGGGGCTTTGATGCCAAGTTTGAATTTTCCCTTTCAATGTCGGAAAAGGTTAAACAGTTAAATCTGATTGATATTGGTATTGAGTAGAAAACGGATCATTCATCAGGCCACCACCGCAGCACGTAGTCACCAAGAGCTGCCCCGAATAACGGGGTCGTTTTCTTTTGCCCATGACTGACCGCTCCTGGCCGGTTGCTGCCTTCGTCAGGTATTTCATCAATCGGTGAGAGGCGAGCCAGGAACGGCAAGTATCCGCTCGAAACCGGAAGTACATGAATTTCTTATATAAGATTTAGCTAACAGGCCGAGTACGACCCGAAACGGAAGTACAGCATCTTGAATCGAACGTCAGGAATGCAGGGGTAAAGCAGACGTTACGTATGTGCTAGGATGCCGGCCGTTTGCATCATTTTTTGGAGCTTAATAATGAAGATCACATCGAAACGGTTTTTTCCGGCGCTGCTTGCCTTGCTGGGCTTGTCTGTAAACGGCTATGCTGCCCACCCGGATTCACATGGCGCTCACCATGGCGCCCATGATTCACATGCCGGGAGTCTTACACCGATCACGGTCATGGGCGAACACATGCATGCGCGTGGCGGATGGATGTTCTCCTATCGATACATGCGCATGGAGATGGAGGACAACCGCGACGGCAGCTCCGATATCAGCCCGGCCACGATTGTCACGACAGTCCCGAACCGGTTTTTCGGTATGCCCGGGCAGCCGGCGACCCTACGGGTTTTGCCGACGCAGATGACAACGGATATGCACATGTTCGGCATGATGTATGCACCCTCTGACAAGGTCACGCTGGTGGCCATGCTGCCGTATCTGGAAAAGGAAATGGATCACATCACGTTCATGGGCGGGGCCGGTACCACACAACTGGGTACCTTTGCGACGCGCTCCGAGGGTATTGGTGATACCAGACTGTCCGGGATGATCGGTTTGCATGACGATACCATGCACCATGTTCATGCCAATCTGGGTCTGAGTTTTCCGACCGGTTCCAACACACGTAAGGGCAACATCCTTACACCCATGGGCACCAGGCCGAAAGTCAGGCTCCCTTATCCCATGCAACTAGGTTCCGGCACCTATGACATCCTGGCCGGGTTGACCTATACCGGGAATAGCAATGACTATTCCTGGGGCGCGCAGTACGCGGGCGTATTCCGCACCGGTTCCGATGAAGGCTACACTCTGGGCGACACACACAATGTCACTGCCTGGCTGGCAAAGCAGTTCATACCCATGTTAAGCGGCTCTGTGCGGATCAATTACCTGAACGTCGACAACATCGACGGGATTGACCCGACTATTGTCGCGCCGGTACAGACGGCTGACCCGGACCGGCAGGGCAAGCGACGCTGGGACCTTGCCGCCGGCCTGAGCCTGCTGGGTACCGAGGGTGGACTCAGGGGGCAGCGCCTTGCCTTTGAGATTTCCAAACCTATTGACCAGAACCTGAATGGTCCACAGCTGAAATCCGACTGGATGATTACCGCCGGTTACCAGAAATCCTGGTAGCTGCAGGGTGCGGTCCACAACACCTATACAAGCAAACACAACCCGGTTTTGAATGTCTCCTTTGTGTATAAATGGACGTTCGCGAGTTGGCAAGTTTATGACGTGTATTGGCCGAAAGTGTGAGTACAGACTGCAAGACGGGAACGTCCGGAGTTGCGGCTTTTAAGACCTACGCAGAAAAACCGGGAGCGTCCGGTTCTGGCCCGAAAGCGGAAGTACAGGAACCACGCTCAGCGGGGTTTTCAGCGCCCAGTAATGGTAACTTTATGGCTGTCTCCGGTCATTCCTGAACGCCAGCGAGCTCGGCATGAGCTGACACCGTCAGTCAGATCATGCCAACCACTACAAATGATGTTCTTTCATTACCCCATTGCCACAGGCGCAGTTGCGGAGCTGTGGAGCTGCAAATCCAATTACCATGCGCTTGCAATAATTTCCTCTGTGTCCTCTGTGGCGAATTATTTTGCATTTCCTGGCGCCTGTGTGTCTTTGCGCACCATAGATTGCTTGAAACAGGCGTAGCGGATCACGGCACCACCTGCGCCGCGCCGATGCCGCGCGGGTCACTCGCCGCATACACCTTGCCTGACTTGCGATCGAAATAGACCGCCTGCATGTTGCCCCAGGTGGACTGGTACGCTTCCAGGGTATGTCCCTTTGCATGCAGGCGCTGTAACGTTTCCGCGTCGAACGCGTCTGCCTCGTGCTGCACGACGTCCGGCAGGTACTGGTGATGGAAACGCGGCAGCCTCACCCAGGATTCCGGCAAGTTTCCAGCTGCGATGTCGAGGATTCCCAGCAGCAGCATGGTAATGATGCGACTGCCGCCGGGTGTACCGAGGATCGCAACGGCATTGCCCGTTTCGACAAAGGTCGGCATCATGCTGGATAACGGACGCTTGCCCGGCTCGATGGCATTGGCACCCGAACCGACCAGCCCGTATACATTGGGAACGCCCGGCTTGGCAGAGAAATCGTCCATCTCGTCGTTCAGCAGCACGCCGGTGCCCGGTGGCACTACGCCGGCACCGAACGGGTAATTGATGCTGAGCGTGGCAGCGACCCGGTTGCCCTCCGCGTCGAGAATCGAGAAATGCGTGGTGTCGTTACCGCCCTCGGGGAGTTCGCGACCAGCCAGCATGGCGCTGGGCGTGGCGCGCTGCGGGTCGATGGAAGCGGCCACCTGGTCGGCATGTGCCTGGCTGGTCAGGCGCGCAACCGGCACCTGAACGAAATCACTGTCGCCGAGGAACTCGGCCCGGTCACGGTAGGCACGCCGCATGGCCTCGATGACGAGGTGTGCACGATCCGCGGTCGTCAGCGCCGGCAGGTCGAAACCGGACAGGATATTGAGCATCTCCGCCAGCGCGATTCCACCGGAGGAAGGTGGCGGCACCGAGGTGATCTCCAATCCCCGATAGGCGACATGGATGGGTGTCCGCTCAATCACCGCATAACCGGCCAGATCTTCAGCTGTCCATATACCACCCGCCGCGCGTACACCGGCAACCAGTTGTTGCGCCACGGGACCGGCATAGAACCCGTCCCTGCCTCGTTCTGCCAGCGCCTCGAGCACCATGGCCAGCTCCGGCTGCACGATGCGATAACCGCTTTCCGGCACGGCATCGCGATCCAGGAAGATCGACGCCGCCTCGGCATCGTTCTGCAACGCGACCAGGCGGAACCCGGCGAGTTTCTGATAGTGCGACTCGACCGTGAAGCCGGTTCGCGCCAGCCGGATCGCCGGGGCGAGCGACTGCGCCAGCGGCAGGCGCCCATAGTGCCCGGCAATATGTGCCAGCGCGGCGGGCATACCGGGAATCGCAGCAGCGAGGGCACCATCCACCGACAGGTCCGGCACCACGTCACCGCCGGTATCCAGGTACATGTCGCGCCGTGCCGCCAGCGGCGCCGTTTCACGGCCATCGACCACGACCTCGTAACCATCCGTGGCACGATGCAGCAACCAGAACCCGCCACCGCCAAGACCCGAACTGTAGGGCTCCACCACGGCCAGCGCCGCACCGACCGCCACAGCGGCATCAAACGCGTTGCCGCCGGCGGCAAGAATATCCATGCCGGCCTGTGTGGCCAGCGGATGTGCGCTGGCAATCGCGGCCGCGTGGCGCTCCTGCATCACCCCCGGCTTTGCACACCCCGCGCACAGGGCCAATAGCAACAGGGCCCCGATCAGGGGCCCTGCGTTGGGTAATCCGGGATAAAGCCTCATCCGGTTTTCTGCGCCATCAGGCCTTCGTACTTGAGTACCAGCTGCTGCTGGCTTTCCTGGTGATCCGGACTGACCAGGATACATTCAACCGGGCAGACCTCCACGCACTGCGACACCTCGTAGTGCCCGACGCACTCGGTACACAGCCCCGGGTTGATCTCGTAGATCTCCTCACCCTGGTAAATCGCATCATTCGGGCATTCGGGCTCGCACACGTCACAGTTGATGCATTCGTCGGTAATCATTAATGCCATGCTGGAAATCTTCCCCGTGGAGACAGGCCAGGTTGTTGTCCGTAGCAGACACCCACAGCGGTGCCATGCTGCTGAAAAACGTGGTCTGTCCCGGATTTGTAGCTTCAACTTTAATGGATCAGATCACGCAATGCAGCCATAACTTTACTGTGGACAAACGGCGTGACATCACCGCCGAGGGCCGCGATCTCGCGTACCAGGCTGGAAGATATATACGCATAGCGATCGGCCGGCGTGAGGAACAGGGTTTCCACATCCGGTGCCAGGTGCCGGTTCATCCCCGCCAGCTGGAATTCAAATTCAAAATCGGACACCGCGCGCAATCCGCGCAGGATCACGCTGGCGTCGCATTGATGCACAAAATCCACCAGCAGATTGTCAAAACTGCAGACTTCGACATTGGCGACATGTGTCAGCACCGCGCGCGCCAGCTGCACGCGCCTCTCGGTAGCGAATACGGTACCCTTGCCGGGATTGACTGCCACCGCAACGATCACCCGGTCGAACAGCCGCGCAGCACGCTCCACCAGGTCGGTGTGGCCATTGGTGATCGGGTCAAAGGTGCCGGGGTATACAACGGTTTTCATGGTCAATGGAGGCAGACTCGATTGATTTACAAGGCCTTCACACTAAACGCTGCACTGCACAAAATCAATCAATACGTTGGCAAACCTGCCTGTCGCAGAGGAAGCGCACGGGCACAGCATGTTGCAGCGACTATCACACGATTGGCTCCGGTTGCAGGGTGCATATCGCGCACCCTGCGAGTCGAGCGGTTACCCCCGTCATTCCCGCGCAGGCGGGATTCCAGCAACACCGGGTACTCGTAACACCCAGCCATCACCCCATCATTCCCAGTCCTCTGTGTTCTCTGTGTTCTCTGTGCTCTTTGTAGCATTCAGACAAGGTTTATCTGTGCGGCTTTGCGCGGGTTTGTTGCATAAAAAAAGCCCTGCCGTTTCCGGCAGGGCTTTTCTGGTTACTGCAAAGGCCGAATGGCTTACATCATGCCGCCCATGCCACCCATACCGCCCATACCGCCCATGCCACCCATATCCGGTGCGCCATGACCCTCACTCTTCGGTGCTTCGGCAATCATCGCCTCGGTGGTGATGATCAGACCGGCCACCGACGCTGCATTCTGCAGTGCGTAGCGGGTGACCTTGGTCGGATCGAGAATACCCATCTCGATCATGTCGCCGTATTCACCGGTACCGGCGTTATAGCCGTAGTTGCCCTTGTTGCTGGCCACGGCGTTCAGGATCACGGACGGCTCATCACCGGCATTTTTGCAGATCTGGCGCAGCGGCTCTTCCATGGCACGCATGGCGAGCTGGATACCGACGTCCTGATCGTGGTTGATGCCCTTGATGTCACCGATCTGTGCCTTGGCACGAATCAGGGCGACGCCACCACCCGGCACCACGCCTTCTTCAACGGCAGCACGGGTCGAATGCAGCGCATCTTCCACGCGTGCCTTCTTCTCCTTCATTTCCACTTCCGTCGCGGCGCCAACCTTGATTACGGCAACACCACCGGCCAGCTTGGCCATACGCTCCTGCAACTTCTCCTTGTCATAGTCGGAAGTCGCATCTTCCATCTGGGTACGAATCTGGGTAACACGTGCCTCGATGTCAGTGGAACGACCGGCACCATCGATGATGGTGGTGTTTTCCTTGGTCACCACGATGCGCTTGGCCGTACCCATGTCGTCCAGTGTTGCCTTTTCCAGTGACAGGCCGACTTCCTCGGAGATCACCTGGCCACCGGTCATTACCGCCAGATCCTGCAGCATGGCCTTGCGACGGTCACCGAAGCCCGGTGCCTTGACGGCGCAGACCTTGACGATGCCGCGGATAGTATTGACCACCAGCGTCGCCAGGGCCTCGCCTTCCACGTCCTCGGAAATGATCAGCAGCGGCTTGCCGGACTTGGCAACGCTTTCCAGTACCGGCAGCAGGTCGCGGATATTGGAGATCTTCTTGTCGTAGATCAGGATGTACGGTGCTTCCAGCTCGGTCGACATGCTCTGCTGGTTGTTGACGAAGTACGGGGACAGGTAGCCACGATCGAACTGCATGCCCTCCACCACGTCCAGTTCGTTTTCCAGCGTGGTGCCTTCTTCGACCGTGATCACGCCTTCCTTGCCGACCTTTTCCATGGCATCGGCGATGATGGTACCGACCGATTCGTCGGAGTTGGCGGAGATGGTACCGACCTGGGCAATTGCCTTGCTGTCAGAGCATGGCATGGACATTTCCTGCAGCCTGGCGACGACCGCGATCACCGCCTTGTCGATACCGCGCTTCAGGTCCATCGGGTTCATACCGGCGGCGACGGCCTTCATGCCCTCGCGCACCATGGCCTGTGCCAGCACCGTCGCGGTCGTGGTACCGTCACCGGCCACATCGGAGGTCTGGGAGGCGACTTCCTTCACCATCTGGGCGCCCATGTTCTCGAACTTGTCTTCCAGTTCGATTTCCTTGGCCACGGAAACGCCATCCTTGGTAATGGTCGGGGCGCCAAAGGCCTTGTCCAGCACCACGTTACGACCCTTGGGACCGAGCGTTACCTTGACGGCGTTGGCCAGGATATTCACACCGTTCACCATGCGTGCACGGGCGTCATCACCAAATTTCACTTCTTTTGCGGACATGATTTAACCTCTTGAATTCTATGTAAGTTATTGAAAGACCGGGGTATGAAAAAGCCAAATCAGGCTTCGATTACACCCATGATGTCTTCCTCGCGCATGACCAGCATGCCTTCACCCAGCTCCTTGATCTCGGTACCGGAATACTTGCCGAACAGCACGGTGTCACCGACCTTCACGTCGAGAGGAACAACTTCCCCACTTTCCAGGCGCTTTCCCTTTCCGGCAGACATAACCTCGCCACGCATTGGCTTTTCAGCGGCGGAACCAGGGATAACGATACCACCAGCTGACTTTGTCTCTTCTTCCATGCGCTTTACCAGCACGCGGTCGTACAACGGACGGATCTTCATGTAGGTCTTCTCCTATGACGAATTACTTGGACTCTTTCGACTAAAGCGGCGCGTTGCCATTATTAGCACTCGCCTCTAGTGAGTGCTAATAATAGGGGCGAACTGCGCGAAGTCAAGGGAAGCCTGAAAGAAGAATAAATGGGGTCGAGAATAAATGGGGTCGGTGTCAATTAATTCGGAAAGCTCAGAGCATAAACCTGGCTACAGCTTAAGAATTAATTGACACCGACCCCATTTAACTAGTCATCCTCGCGGCGAAATTCGCCTTCGATGGTATGTGTCGGGTGGGTCTTGCCGTCCGCCGTGCCGGCCGGGGTAACCACGCTGAACTGGCGGATGGCCCACCAGGCCAAGGTCCGGCGTACCGGCGGAATCAGGCAGGCAAAGCCCAGCGCGTCGGTAAAAAACCCCGGTGTCAGCAGCAGCAAGGCCCCGATCAGCAGCAGCACACCTTCCAGCATCTCGACCGCCGGGGCCTCACCGCGTGCCAGCGATGCCTGCAGCCGCTGCAAGGTAGCCAGCCCCTGCTGGCGCGCCAGTGCGGCGCCCAGGACAGCCGTCAGCACCACCAGTGCCACGGTGGGCAAGGCACCGATAATGCCGCCGACCTTGATCAGCAGCCAGATTTCCAGCAAGGGAACGAGCAGGAACAGCAAAAACACGATCGGGAACGATGGCATGACGCGAACATACCGCAAAGTACCGTGCACCGATACCCGCGCAGCTTGCCTGTCACCGCCCTGCTCCGGTATGTTGCCTGCATGTCGACAGATAAGCTCGTGGTGTTGTGCACGGTACCGGATCGCGGGCAGGCGATGCAGATTGCACAGGCGCTGGTCGAGGAGCAGCTGGCGGCCTGCGTCAATGTGATACCCGGGCTGGTCTCTGTGTATCGCTGGCAGGATGCGGTGCAACAGGACGAGGAAGTGCTGCTGCTCATCAAGACCGCGCAGCCGGTTTACCTGAAACTGGAACAACGCATTCGGGCCCTGCACCCCTACGAACTTCCCGAAATCATCGCAGTCCCAATACAAACCGGACAGGCAGAATACCTACAATGGATAAGCGACAGTCTCACCCTTACTCCCTGATAACGCACGCCTGGATCGCCGCCGCACTGTGGCTGCTGGCATCCCTGGCGCAGGCCATCGACAGCGTCGGCATTGCCGAAGACGAACTGCTCGATCCGAATGATGCATTTGCCGTGCAAATGCAGGCCGCCGCAGACAGTCGCATCGAGGTCAGCTGGAAAATCGCGCCCGGTTACTACCTGTACCGCGATCGAATCCGCTTCAGCACCGACACCCCCGGCATAAGCCTCGGTAACCCGGTACTGCCGGAAGGCAAGATCAAGGATGACGAGTTCTTCGGCAAGATTGCCATCTATCGCGACACGGTCACGGTCAGTATCCCGGTAACACGCGCAGCCGGCAGCCCCGCTCAGTTCGAACTGAAGGCCGTCTCGCAAGGCTGCGCAGATATCGGCGTGTGCTATCCGCCACACACGCAGACCGCACAGCTGGCGCTTGCCAGCAGCGCTGCAACAGACAGCGGTAATCCAGGCGGGGTACTCGGCGCACTGGGTTCGATCGGCAACAAGCTGGGGTTGCTGCCCGCAGACGATGATTTTCTCGAACCGGACGTGGCATTCCAGGTAGACGTTTATGAAGAAGCCGGCAACCGGCTGCGCGTGCACTGGGTGATCGCGGAGGGATACTACCTGTATCGCGACAAGCTCAGCATCAAGCTGGCCGATGCGCCGGGCGTCCGCATCACCGCCATCGATATTCCTGCCGGCGAAACCAAGCACGATGAGTTCTTCGGTGACGTGCAGGTATTCCACCACGAGGTCACCGCCGTGGTAAGCCTGCAGCGCGACAGCAATGATCCCGTCGACATCACCCTGGCGGTCGGCTACCAGGGATGCGCCGAGGCCGGCATCTGCTATCCGCCCATCAAGAAGCAATTGCCGCTACAGCTGGCAGCGGCTGATACAACGGTTGACGCTATCGCCGCGACAGCCACGGGAGCAGCCGGCAACGCACCCGCAGCCGCGGTTTCGATGTCTTCCGGCAACCAGGATGACATCGTCCGCGTACTGACCGACAGCAGCCTGATCTGGATTGTGCTGTTCTTCTTCGGTGCCGGCATCCTGCTCGCCTTCACGGCCTGCATGTACCCGATGATTCCGATCATCTCCAGCATCATCGTCGGCCAGGGCAAGGGCATCACCACCGGCAGGGCATTCCTGCTGACGCTGGTCTACGTGGAAGCAATGGCACTCACCTATGCCGTGATCGGCGTGGTTTCCGCCCAGCTGGGTGCCGGCGTGCAGGCATTCTTCCAGAACCCGTGGATACTGAGCCTGTTCGCACTGGTCTTCGTGCTGCTGGCATTGTCCATGTTCGGTTTCTTCACCTTGCAGGTACCGGCCGTGCTGCAGGCAAAACTGAGTGAATCCAGCAACCGCATGAAAGGCGGCACGCTGTTCGGCGTGGCCACCATGGGCGTACTCTCGGCACTGATCGTCGGTCCCTGTGCCGGACCGGTACTGATTGGCGCGCTGATCTATACCAGCCAGAGCGGGGATTACCTGACCGGTGCGCTGGCCATGTTCGCGCTCGGTAACGGCCTGGGCGCACCACTGCTGGTGATCGGGACTTCCGGTGGCAAGCTGCTGCCAAAGGCCGGCGGCTGGATGGATACGGTGAAGGCGGTGTTCGGCGTCATCCTGCTCGCGGTCGCGGTCCTGATGCTGGAACGCATCCTGCCAGGCCCGCTGACGCTGGTGCTGTGGGCGCTGCTGCTGATCGTCCCGGCCATATACATGGGCGCACTCGACAGCCTTGGCCCGGAGATATCCGGCTGGCGCCGACTCTGGAAAGGTCTCGGTATCGCCATGCTGGTGTACGGCATCATCCTGATCATCGGTGCCACTACCGGCGCACGCGACCCGCTCAACCCGCTGCGCAACCTGAACACCGGCACGATCGGTGGCGATGCCGCCATGCACAGCTCGCAGCACCTGCAATTTACCCGCATCAAGACCGTCGCCGACCTCGAACAGGCCTTGCAGCAAAGCCGCGCACAGGGCAAGACCGCAATGCTGGATTTCTATGCCGACTGGTGTACCTACTGCATCAAGATGGAAGACTACACGTTCTCGGACAGCACCGTGCAGGCAGCGCTGGCAAACACCACGCTGCTGCAGGCCGACGTCACTGCCAACGACGCGGAAGACCTGGCGCTGCTGAATAATTTCGGCCTGTTCGCGCCACCGGCAATCCTGTTCTTCGACAACGCCGGTACGGAGCTGCGCAATTCAAGACTGGTGGGATTTATGGATGCGGAGCAATTCACTCAACATGTGAACACCGCCTTTGGCAACTAGCGTCCCCTGTCGTCATTCCCGCGCAGGAGGGAATCCAGCAACACGATTTTCTGACAGTTAATTTCCTGGCACACTGCGAGTTCTTGCGTTGCTTTCTACCAACTGGG
>CAJQOV010000023.1 GCA_905480065.1 uncultured Gammaproteobacteria bacterium
CGTAGGCCATGCCGGAACATCCGGTGGTCTTGACGCCAAGCCGCAAGGCCACGCCCTTGCCACGCCGGGAGATGAAATCGCGGATACGGTCCGCTGCTTTTTCGGTCAGGGTAATTGCCATGTCAGGGATCCTAGTGCGCCGCCCACTTCACAGAATTGAGGTCGATACCTTCCTTGTACATGTCCCATAACGGGGATAACCCGCGCAGCTTGTCGACTTTTTGCCGCACCAGGTTGATGATGTAATCGACTTCTTCTTCGGTGGTAAAACGACCGATGCTGAAACGGATCGAGCTGTGCGCGAGCTCGTCATTGCGCCCGATGGCACGCAGCACATAGGACGGCTCGAGACTGGAACTGGTGCACGCCGAACCGGACGAAACCGCCATATCCTTGAGCGCCATGATCAGGCTCTCCCCTTCCACGTAGTTGAAGCTGACATTCAGGTTGCCGGATACACGGTGGTTCACATCGCCGTTCAGGTACACCTCTTCCATCTGGTTGAGCCCGTTCCAGAGCCGGTCACGCAAGGCTGCCACGCGCGTGGTTTCTTCCGCCATTTCCTCGCGGGCGATGCGGAATGCCTCGCCCATGCCGACGATCTGGTGGGTTGGCAGGGTGCCGGAACGCAGGCCGCGCTCATGGCCACCGCCGTGCATCTGCGCCTCGACACGCACGCGCGGCTTGCGGCGCACATACAGGGCGCCGATTCCTTTCGGACCGTAAATCTTGTGCGCCGAGAACGACATCAGGTCGACCTTGAGCTGTTCCATATCGATCGGGATCTTGCCGGCGCTTTGTGCCGCATCCACGTGGAATATCACCTTGTGCTCACGACAGAGCTCGCCGATGGTGGCAATATCCTGGATCACACCGATTTCGTTATTCACGTGCATGATGCTGGCCAGGATCGTGTCGGGCCGCAGTGCCGCCTCGAACTTCTTCAGGTCGACCAGGCCGTTCGATTCCGGCTCCAGGTAGGTAACTTCATAACCCTCGCGCTCGAGCTGACGGCAGGAATCCAGCACCGCCTTGTGTTCGGTTTTCAGCGTGACGATGTGCTTGCCGTTCTTCTGGTAGAAATGCGCAACGCCCTTGATCGCCAGGTTGTTGGACTCGGTGGCACCGGAGGTCCAGACGATCTCGCGCGGATCCGCATTGATCAGCGCTGCCACGTTGCGGCGCGCCTCCTCAACGGCTTCCTCCGCCTTCCAGCCAAACACGTGCGAACGCGATGCCGGATTGCCGAACTGGCCCTGGCGGGTCAGATAGACCATCATTTTCTCTGCCACACGCTCGTCAACCGGCGTGGTTGCAGAGTAGTCCATGTAAATCGGGATGCTGATATTCATGCCATCTACCTTGCTGAGAGTTGAATACGTTTCACAGTTGCAGTCATGCAACGGTCTTCTGCAGACGCGGAATACTGACCAGCTGGCGTCTTTGCTGACGCCGCACCACCAGGTTGACATTCTTGCGTTCCAGGAAGCTGGCCAGTGTCACGCTCTCCAGGAACTCGTGGATCCTGCTGCCCAGCTGCTGCCAGAGTTCGTGGGTCAGGCAGCGCTCACCATCCTGGCAGTCGGTTTTGCCGCCACACAGGGTGACATCGACACCCTCGCCGATCGCCACGATCACGTCGGCAATGGAAATTTCCGCCGGTGGCCGTGATAAGCGGTAGCCGCCACCGGGACCACGGATCCCGGCCACCAGGCCGTTCTTGCGCAAGCGGGCAAACAACTGTTCCAGGTAGGAAAGTGATATCCCCTGGGCCTCGGAAATGTCTGCCAGCGTGATGGCACCTTCCTCATGGTGGATCGCGAGATCCAGCATGGCGGTGACTGCATAACGCCCTTTGGTTGATAACCGCATAGAATCATTCCCCGCCGTAAAGCCTGCATTCCGCTTCCGGCAGAATAACCAAGTAATTTAGTCAGGAAATATTATGCGGTCGTGAAGCGCTGCTTGCAAGCACTGAACACTATCACGATGGGGATATATAGGGGATATTCGCTCAGGATTCAACGCTTAGCATCGTTTCCTGCGATTCTGACGCAAATTCCTGTGTTGGCAGTACCACCCGGCCGGGTATGAAGCGATGCCCCTGCAGCAGGCAGTAGCCGAGCCATTTCTGCAGGAAACGGTTCATGCGCCACTTCTGCTCGATAGAGTAGGTATGAAACATGCGGTTATACACCGCATGACGCTCGCCACGACGGCGTCCGCAGGAGATCACTTCACCCACCTGCGCATCGTGGTACAGGCGCACCTGCATATCGGGGGCCGGGAAATCACCTTCGCGGTCGTGAAACACATAGGTCAGGTTAAGCGTGGTGGTGAAGCGGCAGCGTTCGATCACGCGCAGGTGCAGGTCCAGCATGCCATCGACACGGGAAATCACCGCATCGGGCATGACCTCGACATCAGGCAGCAGATTGCGCAGACGAATATAGTTGCACTCGTACAGTTCCATCAGTCCGGCGAAGTTTTTCGCCGGTATCCCGTTATGAAGAAAGTGTCTGACGGTACATTGCATGACTGCATCACTATCCGGGTGTACTGTACTTGTTTGCACGATGATTGAATGGTTACTGCGTTTTGTTGCAGTATCGGCGATAATCATCGTTACTTGATGACCCGTCAACCGTTGACATAGTAACGCGATCATGACACAGGATACGATTATTTCGCTGCTGCGCCGGAAATTGCCCGACGGCTGTGTACTGTTCGACCAGGAAGACCTGCGCCCCTATGAATGCGATGCGCTGTCTGCCTACCGCCAGCTGCCACTGGCCGTGGTGATCCCGGAAACGCTGGAACAGGTGCGCACTACGCTGATGACCTGCGCGGAACAACAGGTGCCAGTGGTGGCGCGCGGATCAGGCACCGGCCTGTCGGGCGGAGCCATGCCGCTGGCCAACGGCATTATTCTGAGCCTGGCGAAATTCAATCGCATCGTGGATATCGATGTAGACAACCGCGTCGCGCGCGTGCAACCGGGAGTAACCAATCTCGCCATCTCGAAGGCCGCCGAGCGGTATAACCTGTATTACGCACCGGACCCGTCTTCCCAGATTGCCTGCTCCATCGGTGGCAATGTCGCGGAAAACGCCGGCGGAGTGCACTGCCTGAAGTACGGCATGACCACACACAACATCCAGGCACTCGAACTGCTGTGCATCGACGGAACATTACTCACCCTCGGCGGTGCGGCGCTCGACGCACCCGGCTATGACCTGCTGGCCCTGCTGACCGGTTCGGAAGGGCTGCTGGGTGTGATCACCGAAGTCACGGTCAAACTGCTGCCGCGCCCGCATAGCGCGCAGGTGGTACTGGCCGCCTTCGCCTCCGTGGAAGCAGCCGGTACCGCGGTGACCGCCATCATTGCCAGCGGCATCATACCGGCCGGCCTGGAACTGCTCGATAACCCGACCATCCGGGCGGTGGCAAAATTCATGGACACCGGCTACCCCGACGATGCCGCCGCGATCCTGTTGTGCGAACTGGATGGCGAGCCGGAAGACGTGGCGGACCAGATCGAACAGGTATGCGCAGTATTTCGCACCGCCGGCAGCACCTCGCTGCAGATATCCGGCAACGAAGCCGAACGGCTGCGGTTCTGGGCCGGGCGCAAGGCAGCATTTCCGGCCATGGGCCGGCTGTCACCCGATTATTACTGCATGGACGGCACCATCCCGCGCAAGCACCTGGCCCGCGTCTTGAACGAGATCGGTCGGCTGTCGAGCGAGTATGGCCTGCCGATCTGCAACGTGTTCCACGCCGGTGACGGCAACCTGCACCCGCTGATCCTGTACGATGCCAACCAGCCAGGCGAACTGGAACGCACCGAGGAACTGGGCGGCCGGATCCTGGAACTGTGCGTCGAGGTGGGCGGCGCCATCACCGGCGAACACGGCGTTGGCCTCGAAAAAATCAACCAGATGTGCATCCAGTTCAATAGTGCCGAACTGGCACAGTTTCATGCCATCAAGCACGCCTTCGACGCACAGGATCTGCTGAATCCAGGCAAGGCCATCCCTACCCTGCACCGCTGCGCGGAGTTCGGTGCCATGCATGTGCACCACGGGCAATTGCCGCATCCGGAACTGGATCGTTTCTGACATGGACCTGCAGGCGAAGCTCATCGAGCAGGTACAGGACGCAGCCAGCCGGCAACACCCGTTGCAGATACGCGGCAATGGCAGCAAGGCGTTCTACGGTCGCGACATAACCGGCACGGCGCTGGATGTCGGGCAGCACCGTGGCGTCACTTCCTATACCCCCTCGGAACTGGTAGTCACGG
>CAJQOV010000024.1 GCA_905480065.1 uncultured Gammaproteobacteria bacterium
CGAAGCGGCGGGGTACGAGAACTACATGGCACCGCTGGCAATGGATGGGCGGCGTTTTTTCTCAGTGGTATACGGGAGACGCCCGGCGAACCGTTTCGTTACTTTATATACCCGCCGATGCAACGGTTCCCGAGACGTAGCCGCCGGCATACTGGATGCCTGTCTTACGGTGATGCAGACCTTGCCGGTTGATCTGTATGCGGAACTGCTGGCCGATTATGGTGTCGATCTGACGCAGGGAATTTCCGCCCGGGACGGCGCGTTGTTTGATGATGTCGTCAATGCGATGGGTGCGCTCTGCAGCTACGGAGTACCGGCCTGCATTCTGCTGGGCAGCCTTCAGCACATCCAGTCGACCGGCCTGCAGATTGCCAGGACACCCGGCAAGAAACTGGTGGATAATGTGACGGGCAGGTGGGTTTATGCCAGTAACACGGGATGAAATGCCGGCCCGGTAGCGGCGCCGCAGTCTGTGGCAGGCTGCTGGGCAGTGGTGGGCATGTTTGTCACCCTGGTTGCATTCCTGGGCGTTAATATGTTCCTGTACGGGCTGCATTCCTGTGGTGAGCTTTAGCAGGTTTGAAAATCTAACTATCCAGGAGTTTTACATGAAGACGCTATCGAATTGGTTGCTCTCGCTGGTATTGACGCTGGTCGCGGCCAGCACTGTCGCATCCGGTGTATTCACCGATGGCAAGGAATATCACTCGCTCTCCAGCCCGCAACCGAACTCCAGCCCGGGCAAGATCGAGGTCGTGGAGCTGTTCTGGTACGGCTGTCCGCACTGTTACCACCTGGAGCCCTTTATCCACCAGTGGCTGGAGAATCGCCCGGAGGATGTCAATTTCGTGCGTATGCCGGCGATCCTCGGCAGTAGCTGGGAATTACTGGCGAAGGCCTATTACACCGCCGAGTTGCTGGGTGTGCTGGACAAGGTGCACACTGAACTGTTCGCGGAAATCCACGAGCGCAATAACCCCATCAAGGATGAAAAGACGCTGCGCCAGTTTTTCGTGGACCATGGGGTAGCGGCGGCAAACTTCGACAAGACCTTCAATTCGTTTGCCGTATCGGTAAAGATAAATAACGCACGCCAGATGACGCGGCGCTACGCACTGTCCGGTGTACCGACGATCATCGTCAATGGCAAGTACAGCACCAGCGCCGGCGAGGCGGGCAGTAACGAAAATGTCATCAGCGTTATCAATTATCTGATTGTCCAGGAACGCAAGCTTGCACCCGCGGCTTCCGCTGCACCCGCTACTGCGCATTAATCTGTCGTGACAAGAACGGTATTACTGCCATGAAGGCAGCCGAACTGTTTGTCCGCTGCCTCGAGAACGAGGGTGTTGAATACGTATTCGGTATTCCGGGCGAGGAAAATCTCGATGTGATGGATGCATTGCTGGATTCCTCCATCCGTTTCATCACCGTGCGCCATGAACAGGGTGCGGCATTCATGGCAGATGTGTACGGAAGGTTGACAGCGCGACCTGGCGTTTGCCTGTCTACCCTTGGGCCGGGCGCGACCAACCTGTTGACCGGTGTCGCTGATGCCAACATGGATCATGCGCCGCTGGTGGCGATCGCCGGCCAGGCGGCCACCACGCGCCTGCACAAGGAATCACACCAGGTACTCGATCTGACCCGTATCTTTGAGCCGGTGACCAAGTACAGCGCCAGCCTGCTGGAGCCGGACATTGTTCCGGAAGTGGTGCGCAAGGCATTCAAGGTTGCGGTTACGCCAAAGCAGGGCGCCACCTTCATCGAGTTTCCGGAAAACGTAGCGGCAATGGATATCGACGCGGAACCGCTGCCGGTGATATTGCCATCGGTTCCGGAGCCGCCGGCAGAACAGGTGGCGCATGCCGCCCGACTGATCAGTGCAGCGAAGAACCCGCTGATCCTGGCCGGCAACGGCGTGGTGCGTGCCGGTGCATCGCAACAGCTGGCGAATTTTGCCGAGCGGCTTAACATACCGGTGGCGAATACCTTCATGGCCAAGGGCGTCATCCCGTTCCGGCATCCCTGTGCGCTGGGCAGCGCCGGACTGCAGGCCAACGACTACATCAGTTGCGGTTTTGATCGTGCCGACGTGGTCATATGCGTGGGTTATGACCTGGTGGAATACCATCCATACCTGTGGCACCCGACGCGTGATCGCAGCATCATCCATATCGATCAGTCGCCGGCCGAGGTGGATGGTCATTATCCGGTTGCCGTTGATGTTGCCGGGGACATCGGCGTGGGCCTGCAGCGCATTGCACAGCAGGCCGGCCGGCATGAGAGCAAGCACATTCGCTCGCTGCGCGAGCGGCTGGTGAACGAAATGAACCAGCATCGCGATGACCTGGAATTTCCGGTCAAGCCGCAAAAAATCATCTGGGACCTGCGTACTGCGCTGGACCTGAACGACATCGTGGTGTGCGATGTCGGGGCGCACAAGATGTGGATGGCGCGCATGTTCCGTTGCGAGCATCCGAATACCTGCATCATTTCCAACGGTTACGCCAGCATGGGCATAGCCGTACCGGGTGCGATCGCCGCCAAGCTGGCACACCCGGAACGCAAGGTGGTTGCGGTCACCGGTGACGCCGGTTTCCTGATGAATTCCCAGGAACTCGAGACGGCGCTTCGATATCAATTGCCGATCGTGATCCTGATCTGGAGCGACAGCAGTTACGGTCTGATCGAATGGAAGCAGATGAAGCAGTTCGGACGCAGCTCCAATGTGCACTTCAATAACCCCGACTTCGTGAAGTATGCCGAATCATTCGGCGCGAAGGGTTACCGGGTAGAGAGAACCGAGGATTTGCCGACTATACTGAAAGAGGCGCTGACCAACGACGTGGCAAGCGTTATTGACTGCCCGGTAGATTACCGGGAAAACATCAAGTTAACGGAGCAATTGGGATCGCTGGTATGTCCGACCTGACAGCAAGTGCGCAACACGACACTGTGGCACAGGCGGATCCTGAACCATCGGCAGGCCTGGGACAGAAAATCCGGCTGCTCAGCTACAATGTGCAGGCCGGCATCAGTACCCGCCGTTACCGTCATTACATCACGCACAGCTGGAAGCACGTGTTGCCGCATGCGGCGCGGTTTGACAACCTGGATCGCATAGCGCGGCTGGTACACAGCTATGACATCGTCGGATTGCAGGAGCTGGACGCCGGCAGCTTGCGCAGTGGCTATGTCAACCTGACGCAATATCTCAGTGAAAAGGCGGACATGCCGTACTGGTCAGACCAGACCAACCGACGCATCGGGCGCTTTGCGCAACACAGCACCGGTTTGCTGAGTCGCTATACCCCAAGCGAAATCGTTGAGCACCGCCTGCCAGGCCGGATACCCGGGCGTGGCGTGCTGTTCATCCGTTACGGTACCCGGGAAAACCCGCTGGTGGTGCTGATTCTGCATCTTGCGCTGGGCAAGCGAACGCGCATGATGCAACTGGATTACATCAGCGAGATCGTCAACGAGTATCGTCACGTCATCCTGATGGGCGACATGAACTGCCAGTCCGACAGTGAAGAAATGGATTACCTGATCAATCGTACCATGATGAGCGAGCCGTTCCATGGTCTTGATACGTTTCCCAGCTGGCGGCCGCAGCACAACATAGACCACATTCTGGTTACTCCTACCCTGCACGTGAATCACGTGCGTGCGCTGAATTTCTCACTCTCGGACCACTTGCCGATAGAGATGCAGATCACCCTGCCCGAGGCAGTGCGACTCGATACTGCGCCGTAAATGCTGGCGGCGTGCCGCCGCACAATCCAGCAGTTTTTATCGACGTACCGGCAGACTGGTCATCGGCCAGGATGCCTGCATGGAAACGAACAGGCATCCTGACGATGGTATCGCTGATCAGATAAACAGGCAGACGTCGGATTTCTGCGCCACCGGGAGGAAGGAGGTTGCGCCGACGAAGTCGGTCACTTCCGGGATGAACTCACTGGCATCGAAGCCGAACACGTCCACCGTCATCTGGCAGGCCACCATCTTC
>CAJQOV010000025.1 GCA_905480065.1 uncultured Gammaproteobacteria bacterium
ACTCCCGCATGGCCCGCACACGCCGCAACAGTTCATCGACATCCATCCCAAGCCGTTCCGCCAGTTCATCCCAAGGCTGCGCGGACAGCGGCAAACCCTCCTGTGTAGCCAGGATGATGCTGCGATCGACCACGTCGAGAGTCCGGCCTGTAGCGACAGGCAGGGAAGATTCGCTGGTTTTAATGACTGAGTTCATAGCGCCAGTTTCAGACCGATGAAGTATTCCTGTTGCCTCGGCATATCATACACCTTGCAACCGCATTCGCGTTCGATCATCCCGACCACCCGTGCATGCTGTTCCGGCAGTTCGGTGGCAACCACAAACCACATGTTCAGCACATGCTCGCGTTCGTAATTGTGCGCCACTTCCGGATGCGCATTGACCAGTTCCGCGACCGCATCGAAACGTTCCGCATCGACCTGCATGGCACACAAACTCAGGCAACCGCCCATCTGCTCCGCGTTGTACATGGGGCCAAAACGGCTCAGCATACGACTGTCTAGCAGCTTCTGTATGCGTCCCAGCACCTCGCTTACATCGATCCCCAGGCGTGCAGCAATGTCGTCAAACGGCCGCCTGCATACCGCGAGTCCGTCCTGCAGGACATTGACCAGCTCCCGGTCGATTTCATCCATGGGCTGAACCTGCGGGTTCCTGCGGCATGGCAAACTTTCCGTAACGCGCACCACACTGCTTGAATGCGCGGGTACTGAACAGGACTTCATGTTCTATCCCGTGCAATCCATGCGCCTCGATCATCGTCTCAAGGCAGCGCCGCACACTGGCGCGTGAACGACCATGGATCATGCAGAACAGGTTATACGGCCAGTGCGGCAGACGGCGCGGCCGCTGGTAGCACAGGGTTACGTAGGTCTCGCCGGACAGCAGCCGGCCAATCTGTTCAATGTTCTCATCCGGCACATTCCACACTACCATCGCATTGGCCCGATAACCCAGCGCGCGATGCCGCACGACCACTCCCATCCGCTTGATCAACCCGCGTTCCAGCAAGCTGGCAATGCCGGCCATCACATCGGCCTCACTCGTGCCGAGCTGCCGGGCCACCTCGGCATACGGATGCGCCACCAGCGGCAGGCCATCCTGGACAGCGGCAATCAATGCGCGGTCTGTGTCACTCAGCTCCATAGCGGGAACCCCAGGTCGATATAGAAGGCACGTTCGAGCGGCAGATCGAGCACCGGCAGGCCGGTCATCGTTTCAATCGTATCGAGCACGGCATCCACCCTGTCCTGGTCGGCTGCAGCGACGACAAACCAGAGATTGAAATGATGCTCGCGCTGGTAATTGTGATTCACCTCGTCAAAGCCGTTGACGAATCCGGCAACGGCATCCAGCTCATCAACCGGCACCGACAGTGCCGCCAGGGTGCTGGCTCCTGCGCGACGTGGAGCAAACACCGGCCCCACACGGCTGATCAGCCCGCGCTGTTGCAGTGATCGCAGCTTCTGCAGGACCTCCTCGGTGCTGACACCACACTGTTGTGCGATCTCGTCAAACGGACTGGCGCACAACGGCAGGTCACGCTGATAATCGTTCAGCAACGTCTTCTCCAGCGCCGTCAGCGTCAGCGGCGTATTCAGTAAAGTGACCTGTTCTGTTGCCTGTTTCATGGTTAAAGCCCGATCCGGTGTGCACGTGCGGAAAAGAAGATACCACTGGGTTTTTCGGCCGGCAGCTGTGCGAGTTGCCGGAAATCCTTCGTATCATAGACACGCACCAGATCGTCATCCCGCACCGACACCCACACCGCCTCGCCGCGCGGTGTGAACTCCATGTGCAACACCGCCTTGCCGGGTTTCAGGGTGGAAACAATCTGCATGGACTGTGTGTCGATAACCTGCACCGTATCATTCAGCGGGTGTGCAAAATTGACCCATACATGACGTCCGCCCGGCTCGGATTCAACGAATACCGGCTGCCCGTGCACCGCGATGCGCGCGGTTTCCTGCCAGCTGTCGCTATCCACCACCAGGATTTCATGCAAGCCTACCGCAGGCAGGAATATGTTCCGCCCGGCGACCGCCCACCCTTCCAGGTGCGGCATTTTGTACACCGGCAATTTCTCCTCGCCACGCCCGTAATGATCAAGAATCCGTTTCGCTGTCAGCTTGTCCTGCCACAGATCGAGCATGACCATGCCGTCCTCACCGAACAGTCCGGCGATATAGAAACGGCCATCCGGCGTGATCAGCGCGTCGTAGGGCTGCCGGCCAATGCCCGGGACAACCTGCAGCTGCGGCTTGCGTGGATCCGACAGGTCGGCGACGCGAATCTCGCCGGCGTCATATAACGTATAAACAAAGCGCTGGCCCGGCGCATCGACCAGTCCGACGACCTTCGATGAATTCCCCTGTGCATCCAGCGCCGGCAGGTCGGCCACCTGCACAAGCGTGTCAGCATCGAATACTTTCACGCCACCCGGCGTGTAATTGGAGACCGCGACCAGCGAACCGTCCTGCGAGATCGCACCACCAATACTGTTACCGGCCTGCACCACGCGCTTGACCAGTACCCCGCACAGCAGGTCGAGTTTCGACAACCCGCCATCGCGGCCAAATACATACGCATAGCGTTCATCGCGCGCAAACACTACCGATGCATGCGACAGATCACCCAGCCCCTCGATACGGAACAGACTGGCCCTTGCCGTGGTATCAACCACCTGCACACTGCCGGTAGCGCGTTCGACCACGACGCCAAGATCACCGCTACCACGCACCAGGCAATCTGCGCCGGCCTGCCGCGAGACCAGCACCAGCAGCATAACGGGGATCAGCCACCTGGCCGGCCAGCAGCAACCTGTCACAGTCCTTCTCCCCGACGCAACGCATCCACCAGCCATTGCGCATCCTGCTCGCTCAGTTCACCGCGCCAGGGTGGCATCGGCGTACCCGGCCTGCCATCCAGCACGGTATTCACCAGTAATTGTGTGGGACGATCCTGCAATCGCGCAGGCAGCAGCGCCGGTCCGAGTCCGCCCTGTCGTGTCATGCCGTGACAGGAGCCGCAATCGTGTTTTAACAGGTACAGCAGTTCAGACTGGCGCGCG
>CAJQOV010000026.1 GCA_905480065.1 uncultured Gammaproteobacteria bacterium
TGACGCGCCTGACTCGCCGGTTGACACCTGCTGCAGCATTTTTCATGCGTATCCGCAGCGGCGGTTTGCGGTCTGTCGGGGGTATGGTTTCGATCCACTGTCTGGCAGCAACCACCAGCCGCGTCACCTCCTTGCGTTGCACCGTAGCGGAGGGTGGCATGTAGGGTGCCTGCAGCAGCAGCTCGCCAAACCGGGTCCAGCGAAAACCGTTGGCATCATTCTCCTCCAGCCAGTGCAGCCAGCGCTCGCCGGACAGGCCGGCTGCCTGGCGCCGGCCGCTGCGCGCCATGGCTATGCGGCGCAGCAAGGTGGACAGCTGCCCGGCGATTTCACGGGGCTCGCCCTTGCGCAGGGCCTGTTGCAGGGCGCGTAACTGGCGGCGTGCATCACCGCGCCAGCCTGGCATGAGGCCGCTGTAGCGCAGCCAGTAGCGGATGCCAGCAGCCAGCAGTAACAGCGCAAGCAGGCCAAACACAATCCACCAGCCGGGAGCCGGCGGCCACCACGGAATCACGTCGAGTTCGTGAATGTCACGTAATATCGTGCTGCCGTTTTCCATGCGGGCTAGCGGCGACCTGCATAGTGACGCAGGCCGGTGGTGAGCGTGCGATGTATGTCATCCGTGGTACTGACCGGGATCAGCCCGAGTCCCAGCCGGTAGGCCGTTTGTTGCAATTCCGCGCGGCGCAGTTCCCAGTCCTCGCGAAACGCGGCCCGGCCGGCGGCGTTGTCCGTATCCACTTCCAGCAGTTCGCCGGCGGCATTGGAGAAGATCACCGGTCCCATGGCAGGCAGGTCGCGATCGGCCGGATCGTCGACCGGCAGCAGCACGACATCGTGACGTTGTTTCAGGTTGCCCAGTATGCGTTCGAGACCGGTCGTGACCTGGTTAAGCGGTGCGATCACAAAGATCAGTGAACCGGTGGCTGCCCCGCTTTCCATGTGTTGCAAGGCCGCCATCAACTGGGATTCGTCGGTATCACCGCGCTCGACCGGTTCGGTCAGTGCGCGCAGCAGGCGCCACAGGCCGCGTCGCCCCGGCGTGGCGCGAAAGTAGCGCAAGCCGGTCGCCGGATTGCCGAACAGCACTCCACCAACCCGGTCATGCTGCTTGCTGGCGGCCCATCCTATCAATGCCGCGGTGCGGGCTGCCTGGATGGACTTGAAGGTGCCACGGGTGCCAAAACTCATGTGCGGGCCGGTGTCGATGCAGAGGATGACGCTGCGCTGCCGCTCTTCGCGGAACACCTTCAGGTGCGGGGTGTTGGTACGCGCCGTGACCAGCCAGTCCATGTTGCGGATGTCATCACCCGCCTGGTACTCGCGCACCTCGTCGAAATCCAGCCCGGTGCCGCGAAATACCGAGGCATACAGGCCGGTGAAAGTGGAGTTGACCAGGTGATTGGCCGCGACACCGAGCGCACGGGCCTGGTGGCGCAGTTCCAGCAGATCATCAAGCTGCGGGTGCAGGCTCATCGCGTTGCTGCAGCCGACAGAGGCGGGCGCGATGAACCGGAGATCGTGCAATCAATCACGGTATTGCAACGACCTCCAGCAGGCGCTTGACGAACTGGTCCGTGGTGATTCCCTCGGCCTCGCCTTCGAAGGTCAGCAGGATGCGGTGGCGCAGCACATCCGGCGCCACGGCCTGGATGTGGTGCGGCGCAACGAAGTCATCGCCATCCAGCCAGGCGCGGGCGCGCGCGCAGCGCGCCAGCCCGATGGTGGCGCGTGGCGAGGCACCGAAGCGGCACCAGCGTTTGAGACCCTCATCGTAGGCCTCGGGGTGACGGCTCGCCTGTACCAGGTCGACGATATAGTCGTGCAGCTTGGGGTCGAGATAGAGCCGGGCAACGTCTTCGCGCACCTTGAACAGCTCGGCCTGGCTGAGCAAGCTGGCAGGTGGCTCGGGAGCGGCCAGTTGCAGGTTGCCGTCGAGTTTCAGGATGGCAAGCTCTTCCTCGCGATTCGGGTAGTCGACCCAGACATGCATCAGAAAGCGGTCCAGCTGTGCCTCCGGCAGATTGTAGGTGCCTTCCTGCTCGATCGGGTTTTGCGTGGCCAGCACCATGAACAGTTTTGGCAGCTGGTAGGTCTTCATGCCGACCGTGACCTGGTGTTCACCCATGGACTCGAGCAGGGCAGACTGGACCTTGGCCGGTGCGCGGTTGACCTCGTCCGCGAGCAGGATGTTGTGAAACAGCGGGCCGGGGCGGAACACGAACTCGCCCTGCTCGTGCCGGTAAATGTCGGTGCCGATCAGGTCGGAAGGCAGCAGGTCGGGGGTGAACTGGATGCGGTGGTAATCGCCCTCGATGGACTCTGCCAGCGCCTTGACCGCGGTGGTTTTTGCCAGCCCGGGCATGCCCTCGACCAGCAGGTGACCCTCACTGATGAGGCAAATCAGCATGCTGTCGACCAGGCCGCGTTGCCCGATGACGCGGGAGGCAATATGGGTGCGGACACAATCCAGTGCAGAGGAATTCATGCGGCGTTGTTTGTCGTTATTGCCGGAAAGTAACAAAATATAGGCTCCTGGGTATTCGGGTGTCACCGATGTCAGCCGTTGGAAAGACCGGCCGCCGGCTGCATTGCCCGGACGATTTCCCGCAACAACATCACGACGCCGTGGATTGAGCTGTGATCATGACATTTATAAAGTGCCCATCCTGAACGAAACTGTGCCTGAATGGAAGATGTGGGTTATTGACTTGCATCAATCATGCAGTTCCCGGCGGCAAAAGCCGCAACAGAACATGGCGCGAGCAGGTCTGGAATGGTTGTACAGGGGAGGATATCAGGTTTGGCCGCAGTCCGGGGTCCGGCAGGTCAGCCGGGGAGGGCCGGGGTGACTGCGTGGCTGCCAGGATCCGCAACGGAAACCGGGACCAGGCTGCTATTGCAACGGTCGCACACGGTGCTGTCCCCGGGTGGTGATGACCGGTCACAAGCGCTCCTGCAGGCAAGTCTTGATCTCTGCATCGGTCAGCAGCACCGGGTTGGTCTGCATGCTGCTGCCACGTGACTGTGCAACGACGTGGTCGAGTCCGCTGGTATCCAGGCCATAATCTCCCAGGCGCGGCAAATCCAGCCGGGCGGTCCATTCCGCCAGCAAATTGATCAGCGCCCCCCAGGCGGTCTTGCGGCTGCTGAATGTCTGGTTGCAGAGAATGGCAGCGGCCTCGGCATACTTGTCGAGCGCAACACTGTCCGGTGCGCGCGCCTGTAACGCATCGATGTTGACTGCAGTGCAGGTCGCCACCAGCGTGCCGCATACCACGCCGTGCGGAATCGGGTAGCACGCGCCCAGCGGCGCGGCGAGTCCGTGCACCGAGCCAAGCCCGCACTGGGCCAGTGTGATCCCGGACAACAGCGCGGCATAGGCCATGTTCGAGCGCGCTGCCGACAGATCGTCCGTGGTGTTTTCATACCATGGCAACAGGCCTGCGCGCACCGCGTGCAGGCCGCTGATCGCCAGCGCATCGGTGAATACATTGGCGCGCAGCGAGACGAACGATTCCAGCAGTTGTGTCAGTGCATCCATACCGTTGGCGGCGACGACACGTGGCGGACAGGTTGCCAGCAGGTCGGGGTCGACCACGGCATATTCGGCCACCAGTTGCTGGTCGCGAAAGGATTTCTTGAAACCGTATTTTCCCTGCAGGCTCAGCACGGCATTTTTCGTGGCCTCGCTGCCGGTACCCGCGGTGGTCGGTGCGGCGATCAACGGTACGGCGGGTCCCGCGTAAGGCAGTTCCGGCCCGACCCCTTCGAGATAGTCCATGACGCTGCGCTGCACACGCAACAGGCCGGCAATGGCCTTCGCCGCATCCAGTGCACTGCCTCCGCCCACGCCCAGCACCACGTCGATAGGCGTGTCGGCGTATTCCGCGACCACTTCGTCAATCCGTTGCGGCGAGGGTTCACCGTCGATGCTGACGTGGTACCAGCGGACATTGCGCTGTTCGAACGTGGTGATCAGCTCGTCCCACTGTGGCGTGAACGGGAAGGAGCGCGAGCCGGTGACCAGCAGCACACGATTCCCGTAAGCTGCTACCAGGTCCGGCACGCGGCCGAATACGCCCGTGCCGAACTCGATGCGTGGCAGGCGAGCGATGGAAAATGGCTTCGGGCTCACGCTAGTCTCCCGGGAACAGGCCGTTGTAGGGTACCCCGCGGCGTGCTGTTGCCATCCAGTCTGCAACGCTATCGCGCCAGGCGAGATAATGCGCGGTCTGCTTGTGCGCGACCGCATCCGCTGCACTGGCATAGGCTTCGTAGAGCACGAATTGCACGGGCTCTTCCGCTGATTGCAGCACGTCGAAGCGCCGGTTGCCCGGTTCCCGCACGGAGGCCTCGTGGTTGCGGCGCGTGGCCTCGATAAAGTCGTCGAGGTGCGCGGGTTTTACGCTGACGTGTACGAGCGTGACATGCATGGTGGACTCCTCCGGCGTGTTTCCGGTTGACGATCGATGGCGTGTTATTCCGGCCGGTTTGCGTGTACACAGGCCCGCCGCCCGGAATGTCACAGGGGTTATGGTAGTCCTTTCCCGGGGGATCGTTAAAGCGCAACGCCGGGCGGGGCAGGGGCCGCACGGTTGGGGCAATGGCAGACGGCACCAGCGCCATGCAGTCTGCCGCCACTGTACGTACCGGTCCACCCGGTGTCGGCGCAGCTCAGGCCAGCAAGGCCGCCACGATGCCGGTAATGAAAATCCCGTCGAAGGTGCCCGCCCCGCCGATCGAGGCAAACGGGGTGCCCAGTTTGCGGATATCCCCCAGCCGCAGCAGGTCAGCGCCGATCAGTACACCGAGCGTGCCGCAGATGTAGGCCAGCGGTGCCGCGTGTGCGGGGTTGATCAGGTACGCCGTGGCGGCGGCGGCCAGTGGTGGTATCAGCGCCGGCATGGCAATCCCCAGGCGCGGGACCGGACGGCTGAGCCGGTAACTGACCAGGCTGACGATGGCAATGGCCGGCAGCACCTCGGTGAGCGGCAGCGGGTTGTGCAGCAGCAGGTATGCGGAGAAAGACGCCGGGATCATACAGCCACCGACATTGACCGTGATCAGGGTGGTTCCGTCAAAGGGAACCTGCAGCTGCTGCAAAAACGCGGGCAGGGGCGGGGCCGGTTCCGACGGCTCCTCGGCGCTGACGCGCGCCAGTGGCAGGTTGATGACACTGCCAAGCAGTGCGCACAGCAACAACAGCATGCCGGAAGCCGGAGACAGGCCCAGCTTGTCGAAGGCGATCACCAGCAGGTTGATCTGGATCAGCAGCGTCAATATGCCGAAGGCGGCAACCAGCAGCAGCAATCGCAGGGGTGACACCGGCATCAAAAAATCTCCTTACCAACAAAAAGGGGTCCAACAAAAAGGGGTCGGAGTCACTGCTGTCCCACTTGGATGTACTGAAAGTACCGTAAGTGCATGAATGAACGCATTGCACGGAGCGGTTGCTAGCAACAGGACATGAAAGCTATATACCACTGTATAAACATTACG
>CAJQOV010000027.1 GCA_905480065.1 uncultured Gammaproteobacteria bacterium
GAAAAGGGCAATTACTTTCGCAGCGAGATCTCGCGCGGATCGTTTACCCGCACGGTTACACTGCCTGGCGTGGTGGATACCGACAAGGCCAAGGCCTCTTTCAAGGATGGTGTGCTGGAGTTGACGATGCCCAAGGGCGAGAAGGCCCGGCGGCGTACCGTGAAGGTTGACTAGCTCGTGCACGTGCCGGCACGGATGCCGGCGCAACTCAACCCGGACATTCGCTGGTTTGACGATACGTCCGGGGTGAGTCGTGTTGCGTTTGCCGCAGCATAGGAGATTGAGGTAGCTACGAGAATCACGGGGTTGCCATGAAGTTGCCCATCAAGGACAGGACCGCTGCCGGAAAGGCGCTGGCAGATGCATTAAACGCCTACCGTGGTCGCGCTGACCTCATTGTGCTGGCCTTGCCGCGCGGGGGTGTGCCGGTGGCCAGGGAAGTGGCAAGTTACCTCGGGGCGCCACTGGACCTGATGGTGGTCCGAAAACTGGGCGTGCCGGGCCAGAGAGAGCTGGCCATGGGTGCCATTGCGAGCGGCGGTATCCGGGTCATGAACGAGGATATCGTACGTTTCATCGGTATTACCCCGCCGGAGATCGACCAGGTCGAAGCAGAAGAGCGCAAGGAATTGCAGCGCAGGGAACTGGCCTACCGGGGTGATCGTCCCTGGCCGGAACTCGCCGGACAGTGTGTCATCCTGATCGATGATGGCCTTGCGACCGGTGCGACCATGCGTGCAGCCGTCGAGGCAGTCCGCACCCGCGCCCCGGCAGAAATCGTGGTTGCCGTGCCGGTCGCGCCCCCCGACACCATTGCAAGGCTGCGTGAGCTGGCCGATGCAGTCATCTGCCTGGCAGAACCGGAACCGTTCCAGGCTATCGGCCTGTGGTATGTGGATTTCTCGCAGGTCAGTGATGATGAAGTCCGCGAGCTGCTTGACATCATGTGGAACGAAGCGCCAGTGGAGGACCTGTGAGTCCTGCGCCGTACCCAATGCACCTGCGGGAAGACTGTCGCGCCGGCGACCGGCAGTTCAGTCATGACCAGTAATCCGCATGCCGTGCAGTCTGCGGAGGTGACCGTCCAGGCCGGCAAGGTCGCGCTGGAAGGCACACTCTCGGTCCCCGACCATGCGCAGGGCATCGTCGTGTTTGCACATGGCAGCGGCAGCAGTCGCTTCAGTAGCCGTAACCGTTATGTCGCCCGGGTACTGAACGAGGGAGGGCTGGCCACCCTGTTGTTCGACCTGCTCACCGCGCAGGAACACGAGATCGACGTGATAACCCGCGAGTTGCGCTTCGCTATCGAGCTGCTGAGTGAGCGGATGATTGCGACGCTGGACTGGCTGGCCGGAGAGGCCGCGGTTGCCGGGCTGTCCGTCGGCCTGTTTGGCGCCAGTACCGGCGCGGCGGCGGCGTTGTTTGCGGCCGCGGCACGGCCCGGGCGGGTGGCTGCCGTGGTGTCCCGCGGCGGGCGCCCCGACCTGGCGATGCCGGCCCTGCCGCGCGTCAGGGCGCCAACGTTGCTGATTGTCGGCAGCCTGGACCTGGCGGTGATTGAGATGAACCGTGCAGCGCAAAACGCTATCGAAGCGCCGTGCCGGATGGCTATCGTCGAGGGGGCGACACACCTGTTTGAGGAGCCGGGCACGCTCGAGCAGGTTGCAGTCCTTGCGCGCGACTGGTTCCTGGAGCAGCTGTCAGCACCGGCGCAGTGATCACCGAAAGCTATCCAGCGCAACGGACTCGTTAGCAGTCATGCCACGTGCACGACATGATGCCGGGGAGGACCAGTGTCGCGGGTGCATGGGGCGAGCGGATACCCGGCAGGCAGGGCGATTGCGGCTAATGCGCAGCCGCGTACTCCGGCCAGAGTGACCGCACCTCTTGCGGCAACATGTGGCGGACATCATGGATCTCACCTGCGCTGACGCGGTGGTCCAGCATCAGGAACACGCTACGAACCGCTTTTTCGGCGTCAAATGTCTCGTCCGGGTGGGGCAGCTGGGGGATCTCCCCCAGAAACTCCGCGAGCGTACGCAATTTTTTAGGCGTGGCACTCGGTTTCCAGTTTTCATAATAGAAGCCGCGCACGAGCATGGGCAGTTCGGCCGCAAGGTTGACCGCTTCATCCGGCGTTAGCCGGTCTCTCAGGGTGTGTAATACGGCCCGCAACACGGAGTAGGCCTCGGACTCGTTGCGTAACGATGCAATGAGTTCGAGTTCGCGCAGCCAGTGGTGCGTCGTCTGCAAGGTGGTGTCGAATACCGGTACATGACTTTCGGTGGTAGTCATCTCGTGGTCTCCTTGATGAGGTTCGTCTATGCCCGGGTGGTTGCGCCATCCGTCACCGGTTCTCCGCACCCTGCACTTGCCCGGGAATTGTTACGAACAGAAACCTGGCAGAGTCAGGCTACCACGATATCCAGCAAACCGCTTTGATGACGGTCAACTGGTTGCCCGGCCATCTGCCGGGCCTGGGTTGCATCCGGCGAATCCCGGGATATGCCGGTGTTCAGCAGGGGACAAAGACCGCCGGCCGTGTGGTGCACAACCGCATGGCATGAGAAACTGGCGGTGCTGAAGGGCGCCGGTCAGCAGGTTTGCTTGCAAGGGTTATCCATGACGGAACAAATGCGCTGTGAATTGATCACCTGGTCTAGCGTGGAACGCTTGTGTCTGCGGCTGGCCGGACTGATCAGCGCGTCCGGTTATCGACCGGACCTGATTATCGCCATTGGCCGGGGAGGCTACGTGCCGGCCCGGCTGTTGTGCGATTACCTGGGCATCATGAACCTGACCAGCATCAAGATCGAGCACTACCTGGCAGGTGCCGATCGACAGAAACAGGCGCTGGTCAGGTATCCACTCAAGGCGGATATCCGGGGCATGCGGGTGCTGGTGGTTGACGATGTCAATGACACGGGCGACACCCTCGCAGTCGCCAGGCAACACCTGCAGGCATTTCAGCCGGCGGAAATCCGCATCGCCGTGATGTGCCAGAAAGTGACTACCAGTTTTATACCTGACTATTACGCCAGGAAAATCCTCAAGTGGCGCTGGCTGATTTACCCGTGGGCAGTACACGAAGACGTTGCCGGTTTCCTGGGCGGACCGGCAGAGGCGCCCGCTACGCAGCAACAGGCACGCGCCGTGCTGGCCGAAAAATTCCATATCGTACTGTCCCGGCAACGCCTGCGGGACATATACACGTCCATGGGCCGCTAGCGGCACTATCCGTCGCTGTCCTCCTGGCGAGCAGGGAAGTCCATCGGATTCAACTGCTTGCCACTATGGTTTCAGCTTCGGTTGGTACCCCGGCACTATCGTTGCAGCAGGCTTGAACCAAATACATGGTGCAGGGTCGCATCCTGTACCTGCATCAAGCAGCAGAGGAGATATTTTTATGACATTCCGGAAACAACATTCGAAAGAGCAAACATGGCCGAGGCTGGCGGCGGTGAGCAAGGCTGCAGCAAAACCGCTAACCGGCAAGCAGGCAGAGCAGGGCATGACCGGGGAACAGCGACACAGCCTGGTTGCCGAGGCGGCTTACCTCATCGCCGAGCAGCGTGGTTTTCAGGGTGACCTGGCGCTGCAGGACTGGTTGCAGGCAGAAGCGGCAATCGCCGCACGGTTCAGTGCAAGGCATTAATCCACCTTGCTAGTAGAACAAAAAGGGGTCGGTGTCATTTTTCATCACTGGAACAAAAAGGGGTCGGTGTCATTTTTCATCACTGGACAGCATATTACACACTGTCTTTGAGAGAAAATGACACCGACCCCTTTTTGTTCACTGTCTTTGAGAGAAAATGACACCGACCCCTTTTTGTTATCTCCTGTTGCTTGCGTATTTAGGCTGCTCAACCCTCATGGCCGATGATGTGCTGATAATTGATGACCGCCGCAGTGGTGAACTGGCATCCGTGCTGGGTGGCACCTGGCGGGTGGTCACCGATGGGGTGATGGGCGGCGTGTCCAGCGCTCAGCTGGCCCCGGACACGGTGGACAGCAAGGCCTGCCTGCGCCTGCGTGGCGATGTCCGGCTGGAAAACAACGGTGGCTTCATCCAGGCTGCGCTGGATGTCCAGCACACCGTGGCGGCCGATGCCTCGGCTTACGATGGGGTGTTGCTGGAGGTGTACGGCAACGATCAGCAATACAACCTGCACCTGCGCACCGGTGATGTCTGGTTGCCGTGGCAGTCCTACCGCGCGACATTCCAGGCGCCCGCCCGCTGGCAGACGCTGCGATTGCCGTTTTCTGCCTTTACCGGCTACCGTATCGAAAAGCAGCTGGACCTCGAGCGGCTGGAACGCATTGGCGTGGTCGCGATCGGACGCGCCTTTGGCGCCGACCTGTGTATCGCGTCATTGGCGCTGTACCGCGACACGCATTGAACAAAAAGGGGTCAAACAAAAAGGAACAAAAAGGGGTCGGTGTCATTTTTTTCTCAAAGAACAAAAAGGGGTCGGTGTCATTTTTTTCTCAAAGACAGTCTGCAATATGCTGTCCGCTGATGAAAAATGACACCGACCCCTTTTTGTTCCCATGAAAAACGGCTCCCGAAGGAGCCGTAATCACATGCTTGTGCAGCGGGCTGTTTTCCTAAGCCTCGTTATAGCGCCTGGTCCTGGGTGGCCGGAGCAGCGCAGCCAGGGCAGGTCGGGGCTTGTTTCCTAGTCGAATGCCACGCCGGGCTTGGCGCCGAGCTTTTTAAAGATCATGGCGGCCGGACAGAAGCCGGTAAAGGAAGACTGCAAAAGATTGGCGCCGACAAATGCAGTGAACCATAGCCAGTTTGCGTTGTGGAATATCGGGCTGGCTGCGGCTCCCAAACTCAGCGAGATTAAAATAAAAGTTCCTGCCATGGCATTGATCATTCTATCTAGGGTCATGTCTTTATCCTCAGGGTAATGTGACCGACGCGGGAATTATAGCAGACCACCCGTCAGGCGCGCTAAAGTTTGCTGCCTGGAGCATCCGGGGTAAGTTTTCTCCGGGTCGGCGGGTTATGAATCACAAGGCCCCGATTTGTTTGTGCCCGGCATGAATACAGGCGGGACAGCAGCGAGCCAGACCCGCTGTACTATACTAGTGAGCCTTTCCATGTCCCCAGGATCAAAGCCAGGCATGTATATAACCCGTCCACTCGGAATTACTCTACTGGCAGTTATCCTCGCCATTGTTGCTTGCAATGACCATGAACCGGCCCCGGTCCCGAACGCTGATGGCACGCCCCGGTCATTGAATGTCGGCTATGGCATTCTGTATGCAAACCTGGGGGATGAGCAGTATCTGAAAACTATCCGTCTCACCAAAACTATTGTGACGTTCGAGTCGATTAGTGAACCTACCAGAGAGATCATTGACGAAATTGCGCAACTATCCTCGGCAGCCCGGGAGGAACTTGAGCAATTAGCAGCTTTGTCTCCGGTAATTATGTTGGACGCCGGGGAGGGCAAACAGATTGAACAGAGGACCCGTGATGCAATACGCATGACAACGGTCAAGGAGTTTTTCACCAGCAAGGAAGATTTCGAGGTAGTACTCCTCGTTAGCCAGTCACAGGCATTGCGATTCATCAGCCACCTCGTTAAAGAACTGCACGTCATTGAAACGAATAGCAAACGCAAGGCCTGGCTGGGTACGCTCTCGGAGCAGTTTGAACAGCTTTATTTCCGGGTGCTCGCGCGTCTGAAGGTCGCCTGACGGGTGCCCGGTGTATTCGGACGCATCGCCTGCACATCGCGTGAGAATCAACCGGAAATACACCGGCCATGGGCTCACCGACCAGTTGAACCCGCCAGCGAAAATGCCCATTCCTGCACAAGCATGCACCTCCGCCGGCCCGGAAGCCGGCATGGTGCGCAGGGCCAGTCTGACCCCGGCGTAGCGGGGCCAGCGTATGTTCCAGTTCGATGCTAGAATTGCGGTGGTCTACCAATCGGAGAGGGCGCCCCAATGAGCATTCGAGCTATGCCGTTCGCTGTGTTACTGCCAATCGCTGCGAGCCTGGCAGCCTGCGATGCCGGTAAGGTAGAACAGCCACCACTGCAGAAGGTGACCTATGTCGATGATGTGGCCCCCATCCTGCAAAAGCATTGCGCTGAATGTCATGTGGCCGGAAAGCAAGGTACCGAGGCAACCGGCTTTCAGGTGGATTCCTACGAATCGATCATGCATGACAGCCGGTTCGGACCGGTCATTGAACCGGGTTCTGCCAGAACCAGTTCGCTCTATATCCTGATTTCCGGCAAGGACAACCTGACCGTCAGCATGCCGCACGGCAAGGCCCCCCTCAGCGATGCAGATATCGAGACCATCCGGGCCTGGATCGATAACGGCGCTGTCAAAAACTGATACAGACCTTCCAACCGGCACCGGCAAGCGCACCAGTTCCAGGTTCGCGGCCGGTAACAAGCTTTGCACCTGACGTCGCGCAAGCAGCGCTCACGCGGACCGTTCGGAAATAATACCAACCACAATAACCATTCCCGGCTGCCTGACCGGCAACCCTTCCCCTGGGCTGCGCATGCACTACAATAAATGGTGAAACCGGATATTTTCAAATTTGCGCAAGGAGATAGCAGATGGCAGTCGCAGAGACCGTTCGACGTTTTCTTGAAAAGCATGCCGTTGACTATGACCTGGTCTTGCATCCACACACGGGATCGAGTCATGAAACAGCCGCAGCCGCTCATGTGCGGGAAGACCACATCGCCAAGGCAGTCATTGTCAAGGACGCTGTCGGCTATGCCATGGTCGTGGTTCCTGGCTGTAACTGGGTCGAGATAGAACACCTGCGCAAGGAACTGCAACGCGACCTGCATCTCGCCAGCGAGGAGCAGCTTGCAAAGCTGTTCTGCGATTGCGAGGCAGGGGCAGTCCCGCCGCTGGGCCCTGCCTATGGTATCGAGACCTTCCTCGACGAGGCGCTGACCAGCCTGGCCAATGTCTATTTCGAGTCGGGCGACCATGAGCAACTGGTCCATACCCGGGGTGATGATTTTCGAACCTTGCTGGGGGGTGTACGCCACGGTTTCTACAGTCATGCTGACTGAGCGACGCGTTGCGACGCGGTAGCACAATGAGAGGTGCGGGAGGCTGATCACCCCGGCTGGACCAGTCCCGTCCCTGGCAGCAAGTTGCCGCTGTGCCTAGCCTGGTCGCCGGATTACCGGTGGTTACCCGTGCAGGTAAAAACATGACCAGCCGATCCCTGCTTTTGTGTTGTCTGCTTGCGAACTGGTCAGGCCTTGCTGCTGCCGGGCAGGAGGATGGCTCAATGGACCTGGAGCGGAGTGTTTGCGGGTTAAAGGAGCCCTTGATATTTTGGCTGTGGAGCACGCTGGCTGGCAGTCCGGATGCAAAGCGCGTGGCAGGATTGCGGAATGTCGAGGATATTTCCTTCCAGACAAAAGATAACCGGACATTGCGTGGTTACAGGCTGAAGGCAGACGCAGGCGAGGGGCCGGGGTCGGCAGCAAAAGGCTACCTGCTGATCATGCAGGGAAACGCCATGCTGGCAGATCAGATCATCAGCGAGTTCGCGGATTATTCGGCAGCAGGGTTTGACGTATACATGTACGACTTCCGCGGTTATGGCCGTTCCGGGGGCAGGCGGCGGCTTACAGCGATTATCAGTGACTATGCGGAAATCCTTGCCGCACTCAATTTATCCGGCTATGGACAACGACTTGTCTACGCCATGTCGTTCGGTGGCATTGCATTGCTGGATGGTTTTGCAGCGCACGCCGAACCGGACCTGGTTATTGTTGACTCCACGCCGAGCCGTTTATCCGATTACGGTTGCCCACCGGCATACGATCCCGTTAACAACCTGCCGGAAGATTGCAGCCGTTTCCTGTTTATCGCCGGCCGGAATGACCGCGTAGTTACACCCGCCATGTCAGAGGCGCTGCTGGAAGCGGCGCAGCAACGGGGTGCATCGATACTCAGGGATGAAACGTTCGCGCACCCCTTCATGGATCCTTCCTGGCAGGCGCGGCGCCGGCGCATGGAGGTGATTGAAGCATACTTTTTGTACGGTAAAGACTCGTAACTGTGCTGTGCAGGCCCACCGCGAGTGCGAATCACGCAAGCCGCGCCATGAGCGAATGCAAAGCCTGCCCGGTACGGGATGAATGTGCCTGTTCCGGCTGGATTTCTGCCGGTCATGAGTGCGCCGATCCTGGGCCTGGTGCTCGCCATGGATGGCCGCGTCGTAATCACTAACCGGAATCACACTATACTTCAGGTGCACGGCACGGATCGGATGGGGGTGGTGCATAGCATGAACCGCCAGGTAATCCTGCTAATTCTATTGTGTATAGCGCTGTTCGGCACGGACATGGCTACGGCTATGCAGCCATGTGCCACGTTCGAGGGCGGGCTCGTTGCCCCGGCGCAACTGCAGGTCATGCGGGACGCGGCCGCGGAGGGGCGTTTGTTCCAGGTTGTGCCCGGCACTTCATCGGCAGAGTTCTCTGTCAGGTATTTATTCGGCAAGGAATTTCACGGCGAAATGACCGACATTGCCGGTTGCCTCACCATGCCACGGTCACCGCGCCTGCATGGTCAGGCGCTGTTGCTGATCAAGGCAAACAGCATGACAGCGAACCACCCTGAACTGTTGCCGATGGCGCAGGGTACCCAGTTTCTGGATGCCCGCAATTACCCGCAGATGCTGTTTGCCGGTCACTTGTACCAGTCGTCGCAGCCGCTGGTGTGGCATATTTCCGGCGACCTCACCTTGCACGGCAGAACCCGACCTGTGCTGTTCAATATCAATATCGAGGTACTGGAAAGCCGCCTGGGAGACTTTCCTGTACGCATATTGCTGACCGGCGACAGCCAGGTCGACCGGCGGCAATTCAACATCACCAGCCACCACCTGCTGGTCAGCGACAAGGTAGACCTGCACCTGTCGGCCGAGCTGGTTGCATGGGGCCACTGAAAAATCGTCTTCGTCATGACTAAAGGCAGGGTATTGCGCTGATCAGTCGAATCCGCCAGGCAAAAGCGCTGCTTGGCAAAGGGCGGCCATGCCGCGAATAACAGGCTGGAGTTCTGGGCATGGGTTGCGTTAAGGTTTCTGGATGGTGATGGTGATGGAGCCGCTGGTAAGTACAGGAACACTGCGGAGACACCTGCAGAATGCATTGATAAAGACTCGCGCCACGCCTAACCCCGGCCCGGGCGGGCATTACGCAGCGATTGTTACACGGCGATTATTCGCCCAATGTTAGTAAAGTGACTGTTATGAGCGGATGTTGTGGTCCTGGCTGTTCACCGGAACCGTTGCATGAACGGCAGCGCGGGACATTGCGAATTGTCCTGGCGATCAATGCGCTGATGTTTTTCGCCATCCTTGGCGCCGCGTACTATGCCAACTCATCGGCGCTGTTGGCGGATAGCCTGGATAACCTTGGAGACGCATTGACCTATGCTCTCAGCCTCTATGCAGTTTCCAGGGGCGCAGCTGTCAAGGCCAGGGTTGCGCTGTTCAAGGGCACGCTTATTCTTCTCGCCGCGTTAACCGTTATTGCTCAAGTCGCCTACAGACTGTTTGTTCCAGGCGTCCCCGTCTTCGAAGTCATGGGCATATTCAGCCTTGCGGGACTGGTTGCCAATTCCATTTGCCTGTTTCTGCTCTGGCGTCACCGCCGCGAGGATGTAAACATGAGCTCGGTCTGGGAGTGCTCGCGAAACGACATAGCATCGAATATTTCTGTATTCGTCGCGGCCGGAGCCGTCTGGTTCACTGGTTCAGGCTGGCCGGACATCGTGGTTGCAGCAGGTCTTTCGTTACTCCTGATACGCTCTGCATCTCGCGTGATTGGCTCTGCCATCGCAGAGCTTCGCGCAGCAAGCTGATTCAAGCGTTAATCGCCGGTTCGGCAAAGTGTTTTTCGTCGCCATCGACGCTCACAGGCCTGCCTGAAGCGTCGTACCGCTAGCGCCATCCAGTCAGCCAGACCCGATTCTTTCCCTGCCTGCTGCTGGCGTCCTGTGTATGGAATCGCTGAATTCTGTCAGCAGATATTACAATTAACACTCATGTAGATTATTCACAAGGTTCTCCATGCCATTGTTAAATTAAATATTTACGATTTTGGTGTAAATATTGCAGAGATTTCTATAGCCAAGAAGAGCTAACACGCCGGCATATGGCCGGCGGAGTAGAAAATAATGGAGAGAGCATCATGCATATATCACGCGCAGCCTGCACGTTATGTTCAGGAATCTTTGCGTTCCTGTCTACAGCGACGTTTGCTGGCTGGATTTATGACGATGAGCAGAACGGTGTCTGGTTGAAGCCAGACTATACTACTAGTTTATACGATGGCCTGGACGACAAAAAAATACCGCTGATGCTGGATGGCCCCTACGATTGGCGGCGAACCTACATCAAGCGCTGGCAACGCGAGGAGTTGCGGCAGGACGAACAGGATTACTGAGCGGCTGATCCTTCTATTGCTGCAACCAGAACGTGAAACGATACAGCCATGGCAACGTGCTGTGCTGTGCATAGACCATGCAGCATCGAAAAATCGAGCCGGACGGATTCGACATGGACAGCCAGTACCCCGGCGGCTATTTCATCCTGTAGAATAAACATGCAAATAGCATAGCCAGCCGCATCAGCTATTTGTTCACATCATGATATTTCCTGTAATGACTAAAGCACTTCCTTGATGAAACATTGGCCGATCGCATTCATCACAATCTTTGCACACTTGTTGTTTGTTCAAACCACTTTCGCAGAGTCGTCATCCAACCCCGCATACAGTTTCGGTGTTTTGCGGGAAAGCAAATATGTCTCGCAGGGGAGAGACAACCTGGGCGATGGAGGAATTTACTCCTTTGAAGCAGCGCTGGAGTGGCGGAGGCTGGCTGCTGGCGCCTGGTTTGCAAGCGCTGACAGTACGCCATACGAGGAACTGAACCTCTACGTTGATTACGGGGTAGAGCTGGGTCCGCTGTACAGCTATGTTGGATATACCCGGCTGGAGTTCCTGCAAGAGGATGAAAGCGACAACGAAATCAGTGCCGGGGTGGAGATATCCGACGCCGGGTATTTTATCCCGGCGCTGGACTATACCTACTCGACCGGGGCAGATGGCGGGTTCGTGGAGCTTTCCATCAGCACCGAGATCGAGTTGTCAGACGGTCGGCTGTTGCTGCGCCCCTACCTGATGGAAGGTTTCGATTTCGGCTATATATCCCGAGCGCACGATGGACC
>CAJQOV010000028.1 GCA_905480065.1 uncultured Gammaproteobacteria bacterium
TCCCACTCGATGGTGGCGGGTGGCTTGCCGGAAATGTCATAGGCAACCCGCGAGATATGCGGCACCTCGTTGATAATCCGGCGCGATACCAGGTCAAGAAATTCATAGGGCAGATGTGCCCAGCGTGCCGTCATGAAGTCGATCGTCTCCACGGCACGCAGCGCCACTACCCAGGAGTAACGGCGCCCGTCACCGGTCACACCGACCGAGCGCACCGGCAGGAATACCGTGAACGCCTGGCTGACCTTGTCATAGAGTTCATGGCGGCGCAGTTCCTCGATGAAAATATGATCGGCCAGGCGCAGGCAATCGGCGTATTCCTTCTTTACCTCGCCGAGGATGCGCACACCCAGCCCCGGACCCGGGAACGGGTGACGGTAGACCATGTCGAACGGCAGCCCGAGTTCCACACCCAGCTTGCGTACCTCGTCCTTGAACAGTTCGCGCAGCGGCTCCAGCAGCTTCAGCGTCATGTGTTCCGGCAGACCACCGACATTGTGGTGCGACTTGATCAGGTGTGCCTTGCCGGTCTTTGCACCGGCCGACTCGATCACATCCGGATAGATGGTGCCCTGTGCCAGCCATTGCGCCTCGTTACTCAGCTTGCCGGCCTCTTCCTCGAACACCTCGATGAACAGATTACCAATGACCTTGCGCTTCTTTTCCGGGTCGCTCACACCGTTCAGCGCGGCAAGGAATCGCGCCTCGGCGTCGACACGGATTACGCGTACACCCATGTGCTCGGCAAAGGTGGCCATCACCTGGTCACCTTCACGATGGCGCAGCAATCCGTTGTCGACGAACACGCACACCAGCTGTTCGCCGATGGCCTTGTGCAACAGTGCGGCCACCACCGAGGAATCCACGCCACCGGACAGCCCGAGTAGCACGTGGTCACTGCCGACCCGGGCGCGGATATCGCGAATACTGCTGCCGACAATGTGATCCGGGGTCCACAGCGCATCGCAACCGCAGATATCGATCACGAAGCGCTGCAGGATACGCCCGCCCTGGCGGGTATGGGTGACTTCCGGGTGAAACTGGATGCCATAGTAACCACGCTCGTCATCGGCCATGCCGGCGATCGGCGCGCTGTCGGTACTGGCGATCACCTTGAAACCGGCCGGCAACTGCTCGACCCGGTCGCCGTGGCTCATCCACACATCCAGCAGCCCGTAGCCATCCGGACTGGTATGGTCTTCAATATCGGTAAACAGCCGCGAGTGGCCGCGGGCACGTACCTGCGCGTAGCCATACTCGTGGTGATCGGCGTTCTCCACCTTGCCGCCGAGCTGCGCGGCCATGGTTTGCATACCGTAGCAGATGCCCAGCAGCGGCACGCCCGACTCGAATACCTCCGTGTGCGCGCGCGGCGAGGCATCCGCCGTCACTGTTTCGGGGCCACCGGACAGGATTATGCCCATGGCGCCGAACGCGCCGATTGCGTCGGATTCGATATCCCAGGGATAGATTTCGCAATACACGCCCAGCTCGCGCACGCGGCGTGCAATCAGCTGGGTGTACTGGGAACCGAAATCCAGGATCAGGATCCGGTGGGCGTGGATATTGTCTGTCACTGCAGCCTCATATTTTTTCCTCTCCCGCCGGGAGAGGACTGGCGTGATGGGATAAACAGCGCAATCCCCCGAGAAACCTCTGTGTAAGGACGTCATGCCCGCGACGACGGCAATCCGCTGCAATCACTGAATCGAACCACTGACTAAAGGTTGTCATTCCCGCTAAAGGTTGTCATTCCCACGCAGACGGGAATCCAGTGTGCAG
The DNA here is from genome assembly GCA_905480065.1 of uncultured Gammaproteobacteria bacterium. Taxonomy (GTDB): domain Bacteria; phylum Pseudomonadota; class Gammaproteobacteria; order UBA9214; family UBA9214; genus UBA9214. The sequence goes on from CAJQOV010000028.1 coordinate 1,783, forward strand.
CAAATCAACGGATCACTGAGGACTCAGGTCTCCGTGCGGTAGTTCGGCGCTTCCTTGGTGATGGACACATCGTGCACGTGGCTCTCGCGCATACCGGCATTGGTCACGCGGATAAATTCCGGCTTGGTGCGCATCTCCTCGACACTGGAGCAGCCGGTATAGCCCATGCTGGAGCGCAAACCACCCATCAACTGGTGCAGGATCGCGATCATCGTGCCCTTGTACGGCACACGGCCCTCGATACCCTCCGGCACCAGCTTGTCGGTCTCGCCGCCCTCCTGGAAGTAACGGTCACTGGAACCTTCCTTCATGGCACCCAGCGAACCCATGCCGCGATAGGCCTTGTAGGAGCGCCCCTGGTACAGCTCGACCTCGCCCGGTGCCTCTTCGGTACCGGCCAGCATGCCACCGATCATCACCGACCAGGCGCCGGCCGCGATGGCCTTGGCCACGTCACCGGAATAGCGGATACCGCCATCCGCGATCAGCGGGATACCGTCCTTGCGCAATTCATCCGCCACGTTGGCCACCGCACTGATCTGCGGCACGCCGATACCGGCGACGATGCGCGTGGTACAGATGGAACCGGGGCCGATGCCGACCTTGACCGCGTCCGCACCGGCCGCTACCAGCGCGCGTGCAGCAGCTGCGGTGGCGATATTGCCGCCAATCACCTGCAGCTGCGGATAATGCTGTTTTACCCAGCGCACCCGGTCGAGTACGCCCTGCGAGTGACCGTGTGCGGTATCGACGATAATCACATCCACCTCGGCCTGGGCCAGCGCATCGATCCGTTGCTCGCTGTCTCCGCCGGTGCCGACCGCGGCACCCACCCGCAGGCGGCCATGCTCGTCCTTGCAGGCGCTCGGGAAATCCTTGGATTTCTGGATGTCTTTTACCGTCACCATGCCGCGCAGCTTGAAGTCCTTGTTGATGACCAGCACGCGCTCGATACGGTGCTTGTGCAGCAGTGCGACCACTTCTTCGCGCGAGGCGCCTTCCTGCACCGTGACCAGGCGCTCTTTCGGCGTCATGACACTGGAAACGGGATTGTCCGGATTCGGCTCGAAGCGGCGGTCGCGGCTGGTGACGATACCGACCAGGTTATCGCCGTCCACCACCGGCACGCCGGAGATGTTATTGGCGCGGGTCAGCGCGATGACGTCGCGGATACTGGTATCGGGAGACACCGTGATCGGATCCTTGATCACGCCGCTCTCGAATTTTTTTACCGCACGGACTTCTGCCGCCTGCGTTTCCACCGGGAGATTCTTGTGGACGATGCCAATGCCGCCTTCCTGGGCCAGCGTGATGGCGAGGCGTGCCTCGGTCACGGTATCCATGGCCGCCGACAGCACCGGGATCTGCAACTGGATTTCGCGGGTCAACTGCGTCCGCAGGCTGACGTCACGGGGCAGGACAAGGGAATGTGCAGGCAGGAGCAGAACATCATCGAAGGTCAGGGCTTCCTGCACTATGCGCATAAGGATGGATTCCGCGGGTTCAAGTTGGCCGCCAATTATAGGGACTGTGCCGTCCCCGGTAAACCGCGGTAACCGGCTTTTGACCACCGATTACAATGTTTATTAGCGCCCTGCGCGCGCCGGCATGGCAGTTCAGGTATGCTAACCGGCCATGACCGAATCCCTTCCAGAACAGGGCATGCTGCCGCCGGAACGCGAGGTATTCAGTGTTTCGCGGCTCAACCAGGCCGCCCGCCTGCTGCTGGAGCAGGGCTTGCCACGGGTCTGGATCGAGGGCGAGCTGTCCAACCTGGCCCGGCCCTCCTCCGGCCACCTGTATTTCACCCTCAAAGACGACCAGGCGCAGGTACGCGGCGCCATGTTCAAGAGCCGCAACCAGCTGCTGCGCTTCAAACCGGCCGACGGTATGCAGGTGCTGGTACGGGCAAAAATCAGTCTTTATGAGGCGCGCGGCGAATACCAGTTCATCGCCGAAAGCATGCAGGAAGCCGGCGATGGCGTACTGCAGCGCGCCTTCGATGCGCTGAAGCTCAGGCTGGAACAGGAAGGACTGTTTGACCCGGCCTGGAAAATACCGCTGCCGGCATTGCCGACCCGTATCGGCGTCATCACTTCACCGACCGGCGCCGCGATCCGCGACGTACTCAGCGTGCTGCGCCGGCGTTTCCCGGCCATCCCCGTGCTGATCTACCCGGTGCCGGTGCAGGGCAAGGATGCCGGGCGGGAAATCGCCGCGATGTTGCAGAACGCCGCGCTGCGCAAGGAATGTGACGTACTGATCCTGACGCGTGGCGGCGGGTCACTGGAAGATCTGTGGGCCTTTAATGAAGAGATCGTGGCACGCGCCATTCATGCCTGTGACATCCCGATCATCAGTGCCGTCGGACACGAAGTGGATTTCACCATTGCGGATTTCGTCGCCGACCGGCGTGCGCCAACCCCGTCGGCCGCGGCCGAGCTGGTCAGCCCGGACCAGCAGGAGTGGTTGCAGAAAATGCTGCAGCTGGAGCACCGCGTGGAACGTAACATGGCAACACGCCTGACTGCGCAACTGCAGCGCATGCGCTGGCTCACGCAGCGCCTGCAGCTGCGTCATCCGGGACAGCTGCTGCGCCAGCAGGCGCAGCGCCTGGATGACCTGGAACAGCGATCACGACTGGCAATACGCACATATTTCAACAAGTTGTATTCTGTTGTTGAGAATGCACATGCGAATCTGCTGCAACACACGCCGCGCCATCGCATCGAGCGCTGCAAGCTGCAACAGGACGCACTGGGGCAGCGCCTGCGCGTTGCCATGCACACGCTGGTGAAGGAACGCCAGCGCCGCTTCGTGGCGGCCTGCAAGTCACTCGACACCGTCAGCCCGCTGGCCACACTGGAGCGCGGGTATGCCATCGTGAATCGCGTCGGCCGGCGCGAGATCCTGCGCAAGGCATCCGATACCACGGTCGGCGCACAGGTAGAGACGAAACTCGCGCAAGGATCGCTGCTGTGCACGGTGGACGAGATCAAACCTGTCTGAGGCGGCAAGCCGTACCGCGCGCATGCCTTCCGTGTGCAGCTGGATTCCCGCCTGCACGGGAATGACGGTATTGCACAAGCGGAAACCCGGGGTGTGCTGAGGCGCACTGCAGCTTGCAGCAGCGCAAAACAAGCGCGATCATCAGCGGGGATTTCAGCTACCCAACATCGGAACCAGCGCATGAACCGCATTGCTCACCACGTCGTACTCATCAGCCTGCTGCTGGTAGCAGGCTCCGCCAGCGCCCTGCCCCGGGATAACACGCCGGTGCCCGGTGGAATTGCCATCATCCCGTTGCCGGATGACACGGACCCGGCCAGCGCCCGTTACAGCGGGCGCAAGGTGCTGGTCACGCAGCAGGATGGCAGGAACATCGCCGTGATCGGATTGTCCCTCGGTACCAAACCGGGACGTTACTATCTGCAGGCCAAAACCGGTTCCGGCAAGCCACTCAGCCTCGGCTTCACGGTTGCGGACAAGGCGTACGAGGAGCAGCGCATTACTATTAAGGACAAGCGCAAGGTCAGTCCGGAAAAACAGGACATGGTGCGCATCAACCGCGAAAAGAAACTAATCGACGCCGCGCTGGAACACTGGTCTGACCAGCACAACGTGGCGGTGGAATTTCACAAGCCGGTCAGCGGGCCCACCAGCAGCCCGTTCGGACTGCGGCGTTTTTTCAATGACCAGCCGCGCAACCCGCACAGCGGCCTCGATATCGCTGCCGCCGAAGGCACTCCGGTACAGGCGCCCGCACCCGGGACGGTGATCGAGACCGGTGACTACTTCTTCAATGGCAACACCATCCTGATCGACCACGGCCAGGGACTGGACACCATGTATTGCCACCTGAGTGCCATCGAGGTCAAACCCGGCGACCGTATCGATAGCGGGGAGATCATCGGCAAGGTCGGCAAGACCGGTCGCGCCACCGGCGCACACCTGCACTGGGGCGTCAGCCTGAACGATGCCCGCGTGGATCCGCTGTTGTTTTTACCAACCGACGCAGCGCAATAACAAGCGTGCCGGTCGTGCCGGAGTAAGCGCCGACGCTTGCTGAACCGCAGCGTCATAACAGGCCGGCCAGGCCGCGCTCAGGCGCCAATACGGACCGGGATACGTTGCTGTCCGAAGCTGCCAGCCTGGCTGCCGAAGCGGCCGGCAATGGCCCTACCGCAAGCGCTGCAGCGGCCGTCCCCGGTGAGGTGGTATTCCAGGATACGGTGCCAGTCACGCACTACCAGCGGCGTACTGCAGTCCGGACAGAACGTGGTGCCCCCTTCATGGTCATGCACATTGCCGGTGTACACATAGTGAATGCCTTCCGCCAGCGCGATATGCCGTGCGCGTGTCAGAGTCGCTGCCGGCGTAGGCCCGGCTTCCAGCAACCGGTAGTCCGGGTGAAATGCAGTGAAATGCAACGGCACATCCTGACCGAGTTCGGTCACGATCCACTTGCTCATGCGTTCGACCTCGTCATCCGAGTCGTTGTAGCCGGGAATCAGCAGCGTGGTGATTTCCGTCCACACCTGTGTCTCGTGGCGCAGATACACCAGCGTATCCAGTACCGGCTGCAGGTGTGACCCGGTCAGCTTGTAGTAGAACTCATCGGTAAACGCCTTGAGATCCACATTCGCCGCATCCATCACCGCATAAAACTCGTGGCGCGGTTCCGGATGGATATAACCGGCGGTCACGGCAACGGTATGGATACCGCGCTCATGACAGGCGTTGGCAGTGTCGATGGCATACTCGGCAAATATCACCGGATCGTTGTAGGTGAACGCGACACTGGTGCAGTGCGCAGTCTCCGCGGCCAGTGCAATGGCCCCTGGACTGGCCTGGTCCATCAGGCGATCCATATCCTGCGACTTGCTGATGTCCCAGTTCTGGCAGAATTTACACGCCAGGTTGCAACCCGCGGTACCAAAGGAAAGCACCGGGGAGCCAGGATAAAAATGATTGAGCGGCTTCTTCTCGATCGGATC
>CAJQOV010000029.1 GCA_905480065.1 uncultured Gammaproteobacteria bacterium
CATCCGGCCCGGGATGCAGGTTATGCAGGCCGCGTATCAGCTCCATGATCGTCATCAGCTCCCGGCGGATTCCTCATGCCGCAGCAAAACGCCCGGACGCATGCCGGCCAGCCACAACACCAGCAAATACACCACCGCACCGCACAGCACTGACGCCAGCAAGCAGGCCACACGCTGATGCGCCGACCATGCCAGCCAGACATCCAGCGCGGGAACCCCCCATGCCAGTACCGCAACCAGCGCGGCACCGGCCAGCAGAATCTGCCCCCCGGTGCGCAGCCAGCCAGGCCGGGGTTGAAAAATCGCCCGCTGCCGCAGCACACGGTACAGCAGCGTTGCATTTACCGTGGCGGCAATCGACGTCGCCAGTGCCAGGCCCGCGTGCGGACCCGGGATCGCCATCAGCGCCATGGGCACCACGAACAGCAGGTTAAAAAACATGTTGGTGAACAGTGCAATCACGGCAATGCGTACCGGGGTGCGGGTATCCTTGCGCGAATAAAAGGCTGGTGCGAGCACCTTGATCAGCATGAATCCGGGCAACCCCAGACCGTAAGCCATCAGGCTCAAACCGGCCATCTCGACATCCGCACTACCGAAATCGCCATACTGGAACAGCGTGGTCAGGATCGGCCGGGCCAGCATGACCAGCCCGATCGTGGCAGGCACGCCAATCAGCAAAACCAGCCGCAGGCCCCAGTCCAGGGTATGCGAAAACTCGCCGTCCGATCCATTGGCGTGACTCCGCGACAGGCTCGGCAGAATCACCGTCGACAGGGCGATGGCAAACACCCCCAGCGGGAATTCCACCAGGCGGTCGGAGTAATACAGCCAGCTCACGCTGCCGACGGTGAGAAAGGAGGCAATCAGTGTATCGAGCAGCAGGTTGATCTGTGAAACCGAAGAACCAACGATGCCGGGCAGCATCAGCTTCAGGATCCGCCGTACACCTTCATGACGCAAACCCCAGCGTGGCCGTGGCAACATGCCGATGCGTTTCAGTGACGGCAGCAGGAACAGCAATTGCACCAGGCCGGCCACCAGCACACCAGCGGCCAGCCCCATTTCGGGTTGCTCGAGCAGCGGGGAAACCAGCGCCGCCGCGCCGATCAGCACCACGTTCAGCCATACCGCCACGAACGAGGCTGCGGCAAAACGGCCATAGGTGTTCAGGATTCCGGCGGCAAAGGCCACCAGCGAAACAAACAGCAGGTACGGGAAGGTCAGCCGCAACATATCGGACGCGAGGTCAAACTGCGCGGGATTACTGTGCAGGAAACCGGGGGCAAAAATCATCACCAGTACCGGACTGCCCAGCACACCGAGTATCGTGATGGTGGAAAGGATACCGATCAGCGTACCGGCCACGCGATTGACCAGATCGCGCGCCTCGGCAGGGCTACGTTGCGCGCGGTACTCCGATATGACCGGAACGAAGGCCTGCGAGAACGCGCCCTCGGCAAACAGCCGCCGCAGGAAGTTGGGAATCTTGAACGCCACAAAGAACGCGTCCATGGCTGCATCGGCACCGAACCAGCGCGCCAGCAGCATGTCACGCAGCAGGCCGAGTACCCGCGACACCAGCGTCATGCTGCCTACAATTGCAGTGCTTTTCAGTAACTTGCGACTCATTCCAGGCTTGCCATCCGCAACCGCCAGCGGCCCCCACAGCAGCCGGCAATAGGCGTGAAGTATACTGAAAAAACAATAACTTACCAGCCCGGATCTGGATGGATGCCAGATCCAGCGGCGCAGCTGCCCTGCGCTCCGGACAGGCCGCGCAAACATCCGGATTTACCCTGCCTTTTCAACCGCTAAGATTGACAAAGCCGGGCGGAATCCGCATAGTACGCCGTCTTTCGAACGACCCAATTGCAGGAGCAGTACCTTGGCCAATACAGCACAAGCAACCAAGCGCGCCCGCCAGGCAGAAATGTCACGGCAGCTCAACACCAGCCAGCGTTCCAACATGCGCACCCAAATCAAGAAAGTCATTGCCGCCATCAAGAGTGGTGACCGGGACAGCGCTATCAAGGCCTATGCCGCAGCAGTTCCGGTCATCGACAGCGCAGCCGGCAAGGGTCTGATTCACGCCAACAAGGCAGCTCGTCACAAAAGCCGCCTGAACCAGCATATCCGCGCACTGTAGGATTACAGGCGCACAAAAAAGCCGGTCAGTGACCGGCTTTTTTTATGCCGTCAACACGAGGTTGTCACGATGGATCAACTCCGGCTCATCGATGTAGCCCAGTAACTCCTGGATACGGCTGCTTGGCTGCCCGATAATGCGTCGCGATTCCTCGGCATTGTAGTTCACCAGCCCACGGGCAATCTCCACCCCGTCCGGATTTACACAGGCCACCAGGTCACCGCGCCCGAACTCGCCACTCACCGCTACCACGCCGACCGGCAACAGGCTCTTGCCTGCACTGCTCAACACCCGCACAGCCCCCGCATCCAGTATCAGTCGGCCGCGCACCTGCAATTGACCGGCCAGCCACTGCTTGCGTGCCGCCAGCGGTTCACTGGATGGATAGAGGCGGGTGCCGATCGGTTCGTCAGCGGCAATGCGCCGCAGGATGTCCGGCACCCGGCCCGGCGCAATCAGCGTCAAGGCCCCGGACCGCGCGGCGAGGCGTGCGGCGCGGACCTTGGTCAACATGCCCCCGCGCCCCAGTGAACCGCCGGTTCCCGCAGCCATGGCCTCCAGGGAAGCGTCATTGGCTGCGGCCTCGGCTATGAGCCGGGCATCAGCATTGCTGCGCGGATCGCCGTCATACATGCCACTCTGGTCGGTCAGCACGACCAACAGGTCAGCAACGATCAGGTTGGCCACCAGCGCAGCCAGCGTGTCGTTATCACCAAAGCGGATTTCATCCGTGGTCACGGTGTCGTTCTCATTCACGACCGGTATGACACCCAGCTGCAGCAAGGTACGCATGGTACTGCGAGCGTTCAGATAGCGCTGACGATCCGCGAGATCATCATGAGTGAGCAATATCTGGGCGGTGTGCAAACCGAATTTCTGGAAACGCGATTCGTATGCCTGCACCAGGCCCATCTGGCCAACTGCTGCCGCCGCCTGCAGTTCGTGCAGGGCATTCGGGCGTTTTTTCCAGCCCAGCCGTGTCATGCCTTCCGCTACTGCGCCGGAAGACACCAGCAATATCTCGCGCCCTTCATGCCGCAACGCGGCAATCTGCGCGACCCAGCCATCGAGCGCTTCCGCCGCCAGCCCCTGCCCGTCATTGGTGAGCAGCGAACTGCCGATCTTGATCACCCAGCGGCGACATTCACCTGCATGCATTTTTCTGGTCATTACGGGTTACGACCTGGAATCCGATAGCCTTGGATAATGTGATGTTTGGACGGTCGGCGCAAGAGAACGGTCAGTCTGTCTCTGCCCCCTGCTCCGCCTCCCGTAACTGCTCAAGGCGATCCATCACCGCGTTGACGAGTTCAGTTGTGCCTGACCGCGTCAGCGAGGATACGCGGTATACGGGTCCACTCCATTGCAGTGCATCAAGCACCTGCTTGCAGCGCGCCTCCCGCTCGTCTGCCGGGATCAGATCCATCTTGTTAAGTACCAGCCAGCGCTCCCGCCCGGCCAGATCGGCACTGAACTCCTGCAGTTCGTTAATGATGGTAGTTACATCATCTACCGGGTTACCCAGCGGCCCCATGTCAACCAGGTGCAACAACAAGCGGGTGCGCGCGAGGTGCTTGAGAAACTGGATACCCAGTCCGGCACCCTGTGCAGCGCCCCGGATCACACCCGGCACATCCGCCATAACGAAACTGCGGTGGCCTTTCAGCTCCACCACGCCCAGATTCGGGTAGAGCGTGGTAAACGGGTAGTCCGCAATCTTTGGACGTGCGGAAGAAACCGCGGATATCAACGTGGATTTGCCGGCATTTGGCATCCCCAGCAAACCGACATCGGCGAGCAGCTTCAGCTCCAGGTGCAGATGGCGCTTCTCACCCGGGGTGCCGGGCTTGGACTGGCGCGGCGCGCGATTGGTCGAACTCTTGAAGCGTACATTACCCAGTCCGTGGAAACCGCCCCGCGCAACCAGCAAGCGCTGCCCGTCCCGCACCAGGTCGCCGATCACTTCGCCGGTATCTTCCACCGTTATCAGCGTGCCAACCGGTACCGGTATCACCAGATCCTCTCCGGATTTGCCGGTGCAGTTGTTGCCCTTGCCGTTCTCGCCACGTTCGGCGATGAATTTCCGGTTGTGCCGGAAATCAATCAGCGTATTGATACCGGTCACGGCCTGCAGGTAGACACTGCCACCGTCGCCGCCATCGCCGCCGTCCGGCCCGCCCCTGGGGATATATTTCTCGCGCCGGAAGCCGACGGCGCCATTGCCGCCGTCTCCAGCGCGCACTTCAATCGTGGCTTCGTCAATAAATTTCATGGCGGTCCGGTGTCAGCTCAGGTAACCAGGATATCTGCGGTTGAAGTAAAAAGCCCCGCTCGTGGCGGGGCTTGATGGGGCAGCTTGCAGGCTGTCGGTCAGCCGGCAACAATCTCGATAAATTTGCGCTTGTGCTCGCCACGCTGTACGAAGCGGACGGTACCGTCGCTTTTCGCAAACAAGGTGTGATCACGACCAATGCCGACATTCTTGCCCGGATGAAAACGGGTGCCACGCTGGCGTACCAGGATGTTGCCGGCCAGTACGTTTTCACCACCAAAGCGCTTCACGCCAAGTCGCTTGGATTCCGAGTCGCGGCCGTTACGGGTACTGCCGCCTGCTTTTTTATGTGCCATGTTGTATTCCTCGCATGCGGTCAGCCGGAGATCCCGGTGATTTCCACTTCGGTAAAGTTCTGACGGTGCCCCATACGCTTCATGTGATGCTTGCGGCGACGGAACTTGATAATTTCGACCTTCTTGCCGCGCCCGTGTGATTTGACGGTCGCGGTAACCTTGCTGCCATCCACCAGTGGTGTGCCGATGCGGACATCCGAACCTTCACCGACCATTAAAACCTGGTCGAATTCAATGGCATCACCTGCATTGGCATCCAGGGACTCGATCCGCAGGGTTTCACCCTGCGTAACGCGGTATTGCTTTCCGCCCGTCTTGATAACTGCGTACATTTCAGCGCTCCGGAACTTCAACTGCATTGTCGAAAAAGGCCGCTAATTCTAATGATTGCTCCGGTGCAGGTCAATCAAATCGCATCTGGCACCCGGCCGTCAACAACGTTAGACTTGCCGCTCCTGTATGGGGTCACTCCGCATCGACCCCGGCCCGACGTGAATCCGGTAAACATGCTAAAACTCGTTAATAATCAGTCTACTGCGTTCAATATCGGCGTGCTGCGAAGCTTGCTCGCCGATGATCTGCAGCAGGTGGACCAGCTGATTCGCAACAGCCTGCACAGCGACGTGGCGCTAATCAACCAGCTTTCCCACTATATTATTAACAGTGGCGGCAAGCGCCTGCGGCCCATGCTGGTACTGCTATCCGCCAACGCATGCCACTACCAGGGCGAACAACATATCAATCTGGCCGCGGTAATCGAATTCATTCATACGGCAACGCTGCTGCATGATGATGTCGTGGATGCCTCACAGTTGCGCCGCGGCAACCTGACCGCCAATGCCATGTGGGGCAATGAAGCCAGCGTTCTGGTCGGCGATTTTCTGTATTCGCGCGCATTCGAAATGATGGTAGACGCCAATGACATGCGCATCATGGAAATCATGTCCCACACCACCAACACCATTGCCGAGGGTGAAGTACTGCAGCTGCTGAATTGCCGGGATGCAGACACCACCGAGGCGCGTTACATGGACGTTATCCGCCGCAAGACAGCCAGGTTGTTCGAGGCCGCCGCCCAGATCGGGGCCGTGCTGGGAAACCAGCCCGATACGATCGAAAGCGCCCTTGCAAGCTACGGCCTGCATATTGGCATCGCCTTCCAGCTGATCGATGACGTGCTTGATTACAGCGCCTCGCCGCAAGATACCGGCAAGAACGTTGGTGACGATCTTGCTGAAGGCAAACCCACCCTGCCGTTAATCCACGCCATCCATGTGGGCACACCGAGCCAGACCCGGCTGATACGCCGCGCCATCGAGAACGGCGGCCACGATAATATGCAATCTGTATGCTCAATTATTGAATCCACCGGTGCCATACCCTACACTGCACAAGCGGCACAACGGGAAGCAGATCTTGCCATCAAGGCACTGGGGCCCCTACCGGAATCACCCTATAAGGACGCATTGCACAACCTCGCGGAATTCTCGGTCAACCGCAACTATTAGCTAAATTTTTCGGGCAGTAGCGCAGCCTGGTAGCGCACTTCGTTCGGGACGAAGGGGTCGGAGGTTCAAATCCTCTCTGCCCGACCAACTCAAGTCATGAGACCCGACCCTGAGGTATTCTGCATGAAAGTTCGGATCGCACTCGTCCTGGCACTCGCAATACCGACTTGTGGATTCGGCGCACCCAGCCTCGATGATGCCGGTGATCCCACCCTGTCACCGGCAGTGGAAACAGAAAGCACAGCTGAAGTCGAGTTGTTTGATGATCTGGGTGAACTGGAAGTGTATGACCCGCTGGAACCGGTCAACCGGGGAATTTTCTGGTTCAATGACAAGGTCTATTTCTACGCCCTGAAGCCGGTGGCAAGGGTCTACCGGCACGCCCCCGAAGATCTGCGCATATCGATCAGGAACTTCTTCACTAACCTGGAGACCCCGGTTCGTGCCGTAAACGCCGGCCTGCAGGGAAAATTCAGGGATACCGGCACAGAACTGACCCGCTTCTTTATCAATACCACGCTCGGGATCGGAGGCTTCTTTGATCCGGCCAGGGAGCATTTCAACCTGAGGCTTAAAGACGAGGACGCTGGGCAAACACTCGGATACTACGGAATTGGTCCCGGAATGTATCTGGTACTGCCGTTCCTCGGCCCATCCAACCTGCGCGATGGAATTGGACTGATCGCCGACAGGGGTCTTGATCTTTCCTACCAGTTCTGGGGACGAGACAAGGGTGACGACAACTATGACTACCTGGGTGCAAGGACCCTGGATACCATCAACGATGTATCGCTGGACAAGGATACCTACGAAGGTATCAAGAAGGATG
>CAJQOV010000030.1 GCA_905480065.1 uncultured Gammaproteobacteria bacterium
ACCGTGTTTTTCCAGCGCTGCCGTAAGCGATAAATGCGCCCTGGATAGTACAAAAGGGATTTCTCACATACCGCAATACATGCAATTGCAGGATTCTCTCGCATTGCGTGATATAGCAGTTACTACCCTGTGCAGGTCAGGAAATGTGACGGCGGTAGAATTTATGCACATTCCTGTTCTTCATAAAACCACTTGTATCACAGTATTTTCGGCTGGTTCGGTGCAGGCCGGCACCAGCTACGATTTCCGGCCGCTTGCCACCGATGCCGACAGCGGGGACATCCTGACGTTCAGCATTACGGGCCGGCCTGTCTGGGCCGTATTCGATACGGCGACCGGGCGTTTGAGTGGTACGCCGGGTGACACTGCGGTGGCAACCTATCGTGACATCATCATTGCGGTATCCGACAACACGGACACAGTAGCGTTGCAGCCATTCAGTATCACCGTTGACCCGGCACCAGGTACGGCAGGCGGCTCCACTGTGGGTACGCTGGATCTGGCGTGGACAGCTCCGGTCACCCGTGCCGATGGTTCGCCGATTTCCCTGTCGGAAATCGGGGGGTATCGTATTCATTACGGCATGACCGCGGGCGCCTACACCAATACCGTGAATGTGAACGACGGTAGCTTGCAGGCAACGACACTGGGCGGTATGACGCCTGGAACGTATCACCTGGTGATGACTACCATTGACACGAACGGTCTTGCCAGCGCCTATTCACCGGAGGTGGTGAAAGTCGTTTACTAGCAAGCGCCGATGGACTGGCTTTGCTGCATCAACTGTTTTTGCCTGATCAGGGGATCCCCAGGGTAAAAGGGGATGGTGACAAGTGAGCAGGTGTGTGGCTTGCGACCATTCCACATATCCTTTGTGGATCCGACAGCTACCATACGTCAGAGGCAATCTCCAGCCACACCCCGGCGGATGGCTATGCTTGACTGCCATGTATACTGGAGCCGGGATCATTGGTTCGAGCAACGGGTAACCCGGGCTCGACTTCCGCGTTATTACTACTCAGACCGGATACCCGCGCAGGGTTTATACTCAGTGTGGTCCGCCAGACACGACGACATGGCCCGTAGCAGAAGGCGGTAAATCAACCTTGTCAGTACCAGGAGGTCTGTGCGCTTACCGCATGACCACACGCGTTATCTCCGGCGATCCCCTGAACATTTACAGGCAAAGAGGATTCAACATGAACAAATACACCAGTTTTACCACACGGCTGTGCTGTACCGCGCTGGTCGCGGCTACGCTGGTCGTGGCCGGGTCCGGGCCAGTCCTGGCCGATCCGCCGGACCGCAATTATCGGGGCGACCAGAACGCTTACCAGGGTGATCGTCGTGGCCGTGGTGACCAGAAAGGCCGCCCGGATAAACGCTACCGGGACCAGTATCGGGACTATCGCAAGGGGCCCCCGGTCGTCTACAGGGGAAAATCCTACGTGGCACCGCGCGGACGGATGCGTCGATATCGCGATGTGGTGATCGTGCGTCCCTATGGCCACTGGTATTCGGGTTATGCACATTATTATCACGACGATGATGCCTACAAGTGGCTGGCGTTCACCGCGATCACGCTCGGTGTGCTGAATCTTTTGAACGAGCAACAGCAGCGCGAGCACGAGGCGGCACAAATTGCAGCGACCACGGCACCCCTCGGGGAACGGATTGTCTGGCACGATGGCGCGGCGAGCGGCATGGTGATCGCCACGCGTGAAGGCACCGGCGCTTCGGGACGTTACTGCCGCGAATTCCAGCAGGAAGTGTCCGTCGGCGGCCGGATGGAGCAGGCCTACGGTACAGCCTGCCGTAACCCGGATGGATCCTGGGAGGTCATTTCATCGGGCGGTCAGTGAGTTAGCGGGGTTCATGGGCGGCGCTAAATGTGCCAGATCGGCACCTGGCGCCGACCTGTCTTTCATTCGACTAAGGTGCTATTGAATTTATGCGCTAAAGGAATAAGCTTGACCATAAACCCCGGGTAATCGGGGTAGTGTATCTCCACATACTGGCAACGAGCCATCCATAACAAGGAGAGCGGTATGGTGCGCAAGTCGGTAGCAGGCATTTTATCAATGCTGGTGTTTTGTTCCGCCGCGTATGCGGATGACAAGGACAAGACCATGTACGCGCTTGCCTCATCTGGCGCTCCGCAGTGGCAACAGACAAACCCTGATCTCCTGTCCGAGGATGACTACCTGCGTAGCGTCAATAACAACCGGAAGATCGTTCGGCATGAGTTCCAGGTGTATGCGAACCGGGTGATTGCTCAGGACAGCACCTACGGCAATGCCATCGGGCTGCTCGGCGCTGCAGTGGCCGCATCGATAACCGATACCCGGGTTCACCTGAATGACAGCAAGACCATGGACATGGTATTCCGGGATACCGCCGATACTGACCGGTCGGTACTGCTGCAGTACAGAATAACCTGGTGATCAATCGATCAGTAGCGCAGTGCAATAGCAGGCACGGTGACAGCCCCATTTATTTTTTACTGGTCTTCGACCGCATGTTGTTCAGGATTGGAGAGTTCGTCGCGGCCGACTGTGACGGATAGCAACGGGTGCGCTGAGCCGGTCCGCGCCAGCGAGCGGTGCTCCACAAACGGCAACAAAAAACCGGCTACGGCCGGTTTTTTGTTGCCGAGGCAAAAGCGTGCTCGTTACGGCACCACGACGTCCACCGTTACCGAGCTGTCCACCGGGCCGGCCTGGTCGTAAGTGGCCGTGGCCGTATTGACGATGCTGGTGTCGCCGGTCTGCACCACGTAGTCGGCCGTGCAGTCGAGCGCGGCACCCGGTGCCAGCGATGCCGGCAGTGCGCTGCCACAGGCCAGTGCGCCGAGACCCGGCAGGAGGTCGCTGACGCTGACATTGGTCAGTGTGACATTGCCGTCGTTGGACAGGCTCATGCGGTAGGTCAGCGTGTCACCCTCGGTTACCGTGGCCGAACCATCCTCGTCGGCATTCGTGTCCAGCGACTTGTCCAGTGACAGTACCGGCACATCTTCCAGCGCCAGGTCCTGATGCGCGCCGCCGGAAATGGCGTCGGCCTGCACCTCGGTCTCGCTCATGAACAGCAGGCTGTCATCGGTATCCGGGTCATCTGCTTCACACACCAGCGCCACGGTATACAGGCCGGGATAGATATAGCCGGTATCGTAGTGGTAGATGCCCGTGGTGCCATCGTAATGCACCGCTGTTTCCAGCAACGGACGATCCGAAGGCGGGCAGATGCTGGTATCGGTGTCGATACAGATATCATCCGGCGTTATGCTGGCTGCGTCGCCGTCGTAGACATACACCCAGCAGGCGTCCGGCGTGTCCGGGTTGAGTTTTTCGCTACGCTGGTCGGTGACCTCGCCATAAATATACGAGCTGGCGAGGGTGGTATCCAGGATGCGCAAGGTCGGGCGCAGAATGTAGTGGAAGTCAGCGCGTGGCTTGTTTGGCTGCGACAGCGTGATGGATTTGCGCAGGTCGAAGTCGATGGTGAAGTCGATCCAGCCGGTGTCATCGATGCTGAAGTTGCGGTTGAGCTTGAAACCGCTTTGCACGCAGCTGGGACATTTCACCAGGTAATCGCCGCCGGAGGTTTCGACGATGCGGGTATGGGCGGGGTCGATCACCAGCCGTATCCAGCTGTAGTCACCGGCAGCGAGCGGGATCTGGCCGAGCAGCATGGTCTTGCCGCCGACCAGCGATTTCAGCTCGATGTCGCGGTAGGGCAGGATGTTGTTCGGGTCGTCCGTGTTTTCCACGTTGTAGATGATGTCCCCTGAGCCATCGGCCGGGTGCACCTTGACCTGGGTAAAGCGCACCCATACCTCCGCGATGTCAGCGTCATTGACCGGGGCATCCGTGATGCGCAGTACCAGGCCAGTTGCGCTACCCGAGGTAGAGGTGCTGCTGCTACCACCGCCACCGCAGGCGGCAAGCAGAACAGCTAACGTCGTCATCGCAAGAAGTTTCGCGAGCCGGGAGAAATATTTGTACATGTACAGTTCCTCATATGAACGGGCGCGGTCAGGTCGCCGGATTATTATGCTGTGGTTACTTTGGCCAGCACTGTGCTCGAGGCACAGAAAACGTAAACAAACCGTTCGATCAGATAGTGTGCCGGAATTCCGGCACAGCGAACAGTGTCCAAAGGTAGTATCCAGAGAATCCATTTGAATTATCAGGGTATTTTCGCAATAGACCCACACGGGCCGGGTCCTGGGTTACATTGTGCACTGATTCCGCCAGCGCAAGAATTGATTCATGGTGCAACTCCCTACCGTTTCTGAAGCCGATACCCGCGACGCCTTCGTGGCTACGCCGTTTGATGACTACGAGCTGCTGGATTTTGGCGCCGGTCGCAAGCTGGAGCGCTGGGGAGAATATCTGGTGGAGGGTCCGGATCGGCTCGCGACGGGCGCACCGGCAGAGAAGAACTGGAATGCCGACTGGGTCTATGTCGATGACGTCGGTACGCGCGGCCACTGGGAGCCGACGCGTAGCGGTCTGCCACGTGAATGGGCGGTGCGGTTAGGCGACCAGCCGGTGCTGTGCCGGCTGGGGCCGCGCGGGCAGGTCGGACTGAAGGGGCGCGATATCCCCTGTGCGCAATGGATCCGGCAGCGGATCGAGGGTTGCTATGACCTGGATGATATTCGCGTACTGAACCTGTTTGGTGGTAACGGCTATGTCTCGGCGCAGGCATTGAAGGCCGGTGCCAGCGTAGTCCACGTGGATTCCAGCGAGGAGATGCACGCGCTGGCGCGCCACATTGCCGGTCACGCCAACATCGAGTACGTGCGTGACAACGTCGTGGATTTCGTCGAAGACCTGCTGCGCCGCCAGCTGCGCTTCGACCTGATCATCCTGCCGATCCCGCCGACCGGGCATGGGCCAAAGGGGCAGTTCTGGGACCGCGAGGTGGACATGGCGCGGCTGGTAAAATACCTGCCGCGGCTGATTTCGAAAAACTGTCTCGGGGTATGGCTGTCCACCGACAGCGGTGCGATTACCTGGAAGGCGGAGGGCCTGGGGCAGCTGCTGCGTGAGGCGCTGCCGGGTTGCACGATCGAGCCGCTGCACCTGGGCACGCAAACGCGCAGCGGCCGGGTGTTGCCGGCCGGGGTCGCGGCGCGCTGGTATGACGCGACCGAATTCCTCCAGACCAGCGGTCTGCCGCTGACGGCGGCACAGCTGGAGGAGCGGCTTGATATCCACATGATTTCGCTCGGCGCTGCAGAAGAGCCGGCGCGTGCACTCGCCGAATTTACCCGTGAGCAGCAGGATTTCGTGCTGCACTGGGTGAGTATCGTGGCGCGGACCAGTTCCGGCATGGCACTGAACTTCGTTTCTCACGTGTGCCCGGCGCTGCGCCTGATGGAACCTGCCGGCGTCGAGGCCTGGCTGCTGGCGTGCATGGATATCTATGACACCAGGGGCCTGCATCCTGCGGTGGCGATGTTCAGGGATGTGGAAAGCTTTGCGGTTGAATACAAGGCGCGCACCACTGGCGTGGCGTTCGAGGACGTGGTCAATGTGCTGGAAATGTTTGTGCACGGGCTGAATGGCCGGCAACTGAAGATTGAATGTGCTGAACAGTGCTGTACCGACACCGAGACCATCTTCATCCCTGCCACGGTTTCCCGGTTTGAAGACAATGACGATAACTTCCAGCTCTACAAGGTCATGGTGGTACACCAGTGGGCACAGACCTGGTTCGGCACCTGGCGTATCGAGCCACAGGAAGTGTTTGGCCGCTTTCCCGACCGCGACCAGGCGCTGGCGTGCTTTCATGTGCTGGAGACCCTGCGCCTGGATGCGCGCATCCGTGACATGTTGCCGGGTGTATACCGGCATATTGAACGCTTTCGCGCCGCCAGTACATTCACGCTCGACCCGGTATGGGAGGAGGCCGCGGGCCACCTTGCGCGCAGCGGGGCCGGCGTGGAGGACACGCTGGTGTGGCTGGCGCGCATGGTTGACCATCCCCTGCCGGGGGCATTGCTGTACCAGGGCGTGCTGAAACCGGAGGCCGTGGACAAGGTGCGCAAGGCGCGTATCGAGGCAGACAAGCAGTCGTTTCGTTTGCACCTGTTGCGGCTGGAGCAGGAGCTGCGCGAGGCGGAAGCGGCAGTCGAGGAGCCGCAGTTACAAGAGGATGCACAGGATGAGGCCGGTGAGCGCCGCTTGCCGTTTGAATTGCGTACCGTCGAGTCCGATGAATCCGTGGATGGTTTTGCCTTTGAAATGGAGCTGGATGGCAAGCCCATCGCGCCGCCGGATCAGGTCAAGGGCACCATGGCGTCGATTTTCCAGGACCTCGGAGAAATTCCGGAAGAGTATTTATATGCGGCCGGTGACGGCGCCTATGTGGCGGAGGCCATCGGCGAGCAGAGCGTCGAGGATGTCTGGAAAGGCACTTATCACGAGGAAGGCGCATTTCTCTATAACGAATGGGATTACGAGCGCCAGAACTACCGCAAGAACTGGGCGGTACTGCGTGAGCTGGAGATCAGTCCGCAGGATTCCCATTTTGTGCGTGACACGCTGGTCAAGTATCGCGGCCTGACTGCGCACCTGCGCCGCACCTTCGAGGCGCTGCGCGGCGAGGACAAACTGCTCAAGAAACAACCCTATGGCGACAATGTCGATATCGACGCACTGGTCGAGGCCTGGGCCGATACCAGCATGGGCATGGAGATGCCGGACCGCCTGTTCACCAAGAAGCACAAGCTGGAACGCGATATCGCAGTGATGTTCATGGTCGACATGAGTGGTTCCACCAAGGGCTGGATCAACGATGCCGAGCGGGAATCGCTGGTGCTGCTGTGCGAGTCGCTGGAAACACTGGGAGATCGCTATGCCATCTACGGCTTTTCCGGCATGACGCGCAAGCGCTGCGAGGTGTACCGCGTCAAGCGCTTTGACGAGGAATACACCGACGAGGTGCGTGGACGCATTGCCGGTATCCGTCCGAAGGACTACACACGCATGGGTGTAACCATCCGCCACCTGTGTCACCTGCTGGGACAGGTGGAGGCGCGTACCAAGCTGCTCGTTACCCTGTCCGACGGCAAGCCGGATGACTACGATACCTATCGCGGTGCCTATGGCATAGAGGACACGCGGCAGGCACTGATCGAGGCGCGCCGTAACGGCATTCATTCGTTCTGCATCACCATCGATACCGAGGCGAAGGACTACCTGCCGCACATGTACGGCGCCGTGAATTATGCGGTCATCGACGAGGTGCGCAAGTTGCCGTTGAAGGTGTCGGACATCTACCGGCGTCTGACTGCATAGCCCGCAATCGATCGGTGCCGGGCAGTTTCCGCAACCGGTACCCGCAACAAATCATCCCGGGTGGGCAGTGCGCCGACGTCGGGCTGCTGTGCGAGCGTCACTGGCCGGCAGTGGCACAACTCCGGGAGAGCCCGGATGGCACGGGCTGGTATTTTTGCCCCAGGCCGCTTTGAAAACGGCCGGGTGAAGTTTCATATCTTATTGATAAATAGATGAATAGATAATGTAGCGGGGTCGGATCCGAAAGGTATTCATTGACATATGTATAAGTAAGTAGTAATATAATGAACAGCTGTAGTACCAGGCTAACAGGAGGTGTCCCATGTACATCGATAACCTGACAATTTCCGCACTGATTATTTTTTTCGGTGCATTGTATCTGTTCATTCGTTACTGCGTGATTAATGTCTGCGGGTTGAAGACCGCAGGTCGTCGGCGCGTCGGCAACGGTACGCTGAAGGCGGGTAAGCTGTGAACCTCGCCATGCATACCCTGCAGCTGGCCAGCCGCGACAGCCTGTCTGCCGAGTTTGCCAGATCACTGCTGGCGCACGGCGGACAGCTGGTGGACATCCGTTCACCGGATGATTTCCGGCACGGTGCATTACCCGGCGCACTTAACCTGCCCATGGACGCGCTGTGCTATGACTACAAGTACCTGGACAGAAATGAGCCGGTGATCCTGTGTGGCAACCACGGTGTTGCCTGTGTACGTGCTGCGCGGTTGCTTGCCGGGCAGGGCTTCGGACGAATCTACTTCCTGATGCTGCCGCAGCACGTCCATTAAGTGCACGGCATGAGCATTGAGCTGTTCGAGTCGATCTCGCTGCATCTCGGTATTGGTGGTCTGGTGCTGTACATGCTGTATGTAATGTACCGGCTGGCGAAGGAATCCGGTGCCGGTCGTTTCGGTACACTGGTGATCTTTGTTTCGCTGGGACTCGGCATTGCCGGCTTTGCGGCCAAAACGGTGATCCAGCTGGTGATGCATGTGTAGTCTGCTCAATCGCGGCTGCAAGCCGCTCCTGCAGTAATCAGCTACTCCTGTAGCAGCGTTTCGCAGGCGCGATTAATCCTGTGCAGGCCAGATCGCGATCGTACCTATCGGTTTGACTGGTCCTCGTCCTTGCGTGAATCTTCCGGATGATCTTCCGGATGTTTCACAATGTCGTCATTGTCCATCAGGATGCGGTGTGCGGGCCCCTCTAGATCATCGAACTGGCCGGAGCGAATCGCCCACACAAACAGCCACACGATCAGCCCGACCAGCAGCAGGGAAAGCGGGATTAACAGGTAAATCACTTCCATGCTCTTTTCCCGGTCAGGCGCAGTGCATTCACTACTACCAGCAGCGAGCTGGTCGACATGCCGATGGCCGCCATCCAGGGCGCCACGAAGCCGAGCGCTGCCGCCGGTAGTGCCAGCAGATTATAGGCGACTGCCCACGCCAGGTTCTGGCGGATGATTTGCATGGTACGCCTGGCGAGTTTTACACCGTCGGCAATGACTTGCAGGTGCTCGGTCAGCAGGATCATGTCGGCACCGGCGCGGGTGATATTGGTGGCAGCCTGCATGGCAATGGATATATCAGCGGCGCCCAGTACCGGCGCGTCATTGATGCCGTCGCCCACCATCACCACCACGTGTCCGAGCTGCTGAAGTCGTTGTACCTGGTCGAGCTTGTCGCCCGGCTTCATGTTGGCAAATACGCTATCAATACCGAGTTGATCCGCAACCGCACCGGCAGCCTGCTGGTTATCGCCGCTCATCAGGATGACTTGCATACCATCTTCCTGCAGTCGCTGGACGGCTACGGCTGCGTCCTCGCGTATTTCATCCTGCAGGGACAGTCTTGCGTGTATCTGTGTTGCATCGGCGAGAAAGACCCGGGTATCGCTGCGGTTGTCAGTCCACGCGTTTGCCGCACTGCAGTGCGCCTGGATAAAGCCGGCATTGCCGATGAACCATGGCAGGCCATCGACTGTCCCGCTGACGCCAGCCCCGGGATGATTGCGGACGTCACTCGCCGTGAGCA
Source organism: uncultured Gammaproteobacteria bacterium (assembly GCA_905480065.1). GTDB lineage: Bacteria > Pseudomonadota > Gammaproteobacteria > UBA9214 > UBA9214 > UBA9214. The sequence goes on from CAJQOV010000030.1 coordinate 9,345, forward strand.
TGGCCCCACCGGTATATTTGAGGATGGCCTGCGCTGTGGCATGTTCCGACTGGGCCTCCAGGGCAGCCGCGATCCGCAGCAGAGAGGTTTCATCCCGTGTCGAGTCGATCTGTACTTCGACCACCCTGGGCGTACCGACGGTGAGTGTGCCGGTCTTGTCGAAAACGATGTGCGTTGCCCGCGCCAGGGTTTCCAGTCGGGCGCTGCCGGTGGCCAGTATTCCCCTTGCCAGCAGGGTTCCGGTTGCTGCGCTGATCGCCGTCGGTGTGGCCAGCGACAGGGCGCACGGACAGGTAACCACCAGCACGGATACCAGCACGGGCAGCCAGTGCTGCGGATCCTGTTGCCACCAGTACAGGCCAACCAGGCCGGCAAGCAACAGTACGGCGGCGACAAAACCGCCGGCAACCCGGTCGGCCAGCCGCGTAATGGCCGGCTTCTGTTGTTGCGCGCTTTCCAGCAGGCGCGCGATTTCGGCGAGTACGGTGTCCTGTCCGGTGCGCTCCACGCGCATGACCAGCGGACTGTCCATGTTGATACTGCCGCCTATGAGCGCGTCACCCGCCGCCTTCTGCAGCGGTGTGCTTTCACCGCTCAGCAGGGCCTCGCTGACAGCGGAGGCGCCGGACTCGATGGTGCCGTCCACCGGGACGGTGGCGCCGGGCTTGATCAGTACCCGATCGCCCGGCTCCAGTTCAATGGCTGGTATGACCTCCGTTTGTGCGCCATCGCTCTCTCCTGTTAGTCGGGTTGCCATGGCTGGTAGGCCCTGAGCCAGTGCCTCGGCCGTTTCCGCGCCACGCTTGCGCGCCACCATTTCAAAGTAGCGACTGACCAGCAGGAAGAAGATAAACATGACCACCGAGTCGTAATACACCTCGCCATGACCGGCCAGCGTGGTGTGGATGCTGCCACCGAATGCCACCAGTATGCCCAGTGCCACCGGCACGTCCATGCCAACGCTGCGATTGCGCAGGTCGCGCCATGCGCCGTGCAGGAAGGGCATCCCGGAATACAGCAGTACCGGTGTCGTCAGCAGCAACCCGGTCCAGCGGAACAGGCGCGTGAAGTTTTCTTCCATTCCGGACCACCCGCCCACATACAGGACCAGCGACAGCATCATGACCTGCATGCCGAGTACGCCGGCGATACCGATGCGGCGCAGCTGTGTGCGACGTTCGCGCTCGCGTGCCAGCTGTTGCTGCGCCGGATCGTAGGGGTGGGCGGTGTAGCCGATGCGCTGGATCGCCTGCAGGATCCCGCTGAGCTGGATCTGCGTGTCATCCCAGCGCACCCGCGCCCGGTGCGTGGCGTAGTTGACCTGGACATCGAGTACGCCCGGCAGCTGGCTGATGTGGCGTTCATTCAGCCACACGCAGGCTGCGCACACGATTCCTTCCAGGATCAGTGCCGCCTCATGTTCATGCGGGCCGGTGTCACGCACGAAGGTTTTCTGGATGGCGGGGTGGTCGTAGATGCGGGTTTGCTGGATAAACTCGGGGATCAGTACCGTGCCGGTGGCGGAAGGCTGTGTGCGATGCCGGTAGAAATCGCTGTGACCGGCAGCGACGATGGCCTGCGCGACGGCCTGGCAGCCATGGCAGCACATGGGGCGTTCCTTGCCCTGAATGGTTGCGGTGAGCGTTGTTCCATCGGGTACCGGCAGCCCGCAATGAAAACAGCTGGCTGCATACGCGTTTTCGGTAGTGACCGGTTTCGACAGGGATGTGGTGGGTTCCATGCGATTGCCTGGTTTCAGTATGGCGTCACATCGGGGTAACCGGCGTAGCCTACCGGCAATCGGTCCATACAGGAATGCGTATTATAATTTTCTTATGAATTGATGCAGATCAACACTTGCCGATGCCTGCTTGCAAATAATACGACACACAATAGTCCTATTGCGCATGCCGCTGTGCGGCGCACTGGCCCGTACATGTAAAAAAACAGGAGAGTGTCATGAAAAAACGTTTTGCAACAACGCTGTTGGCTACCTTGATCGCCACTTCGGCACAGGCTTACCAGGCGGGTGATTTTTTGTTGCGGGCTGGCCCTGCCGGCGTGTTGCCAACCGGAGATTCCGATGATACCGGCCTGGGTGCCGGTACCAAGGTTGAGGCACAGGATGCCTGGAGCCTGGGTATCACCTTCACCTACATGGCCACTGACAACATCGGTGTGGGCGTGCTGGCCGCCTGGCCGTTTACGCATGATATCGATGGCGCCGGTACAATTTCGAGCGTGGGAACCGTTGGAGAAACCAAACATTTGCCACCGACGGTAACCGTGCAGTACCACTTCGATAGCGGGTCCAATCTTCATCCGTATGTAGGTGCAGGTCTAAACTACACTTACTTCTTCGATGAAAAAACCAAGGGTGCTCTGGCCGGCGAAAGTCTGTCTCTTGATAGCTCGTGGGGTCTGGCCGGCGAGATCGGCGTGGACTACGATTTGCAGAATGACTGGTTGCTCGGTGCGCAGCTGTTCTACATCGATATCGACACCAAGGCAAAGGTTTCCGGTGCTGCCGGTAACTTCGATGTCGAGATTGACCCCTGGGTCGTTATGTTCAGTGTCGGCAAGAAGTTCTGATCTTCATGGCTTGAATAGGCCTCAGGCCTGAAGGATACTGGCATACCGAGTGTGCGCAGCCCAGGTTGTGCACACCCCAAAAAAATGCACGGGGAGACTGACCAATGTTGCAACACGTCTGGGGTTTGTTCGTCAATCCAAAGCGTGAATGGGAGGCCATTCGCGACGATAAATGTACCATTGGCAAGTGTTACGCGATTCATGTCCTTATCCTCGCTGCCATCCCGGCCATCTCCGGATTCATCGGCACTACGCAATTCGGCTGGCAGATTGGTGTCGGTGACGCGGTCAAGCTGACCGTCGAAAGTGCCGCGATTATCTCGGTACTCTATTACCTGGCCATGCTGGTAGGTGTCTATGCGATCGGCTGGATGATCTACTGGATGGGTGGTACCTATGGAGCGGAAGCGCCCCTTTCACAGTGCGTGGTGCTGGCTGCCTATACTGCCACGCCGTTGTTCCTGATCGGACTGATGGAACTCTACCCGGTGCTGTGGGTGAATCTCGTCGTCGGCATCGTGGCGCTCGCCTATACCGTATACCTGCTGTATACCGGCGTGCCGATCATGATGGGTATTTCCGAAGACCGTGGTTTTCTGTTCTCCAGTGCGGTACTGGCGGTTGGCCTGGTGTCGTTCGTTGCGCTGCTTGCGATCACTGCCATCCTGTGGGGCATGGGCCTGGAACCGCGATTTACCCGCTAGTCCACGCTGGGCTGCGCCATGGCGCATGTTGGCAGCTAATAAAATGCCAGTAGCTGCACACAGGTAATCGAAACATCAATGAGATCAGTCAGGAGTCCAGCATGAACGACCAGCAAACCTACAACTACACTGTGGTCCGCCAGTTTGCCATCATGACCATCGTGTGGGGAATCGTCGGTATGTCAGTGGGCGTGCTCATTGCCGCACAACTGGCCTGGCCGGTACTGAATTTTGATATTCCATGGCTTAGCTTCGGTCGATTGCGGCCCCTGCACACCAACGCGGTGATCTTCGCATTCGGCGGCAGTGCGCTGTTCGCTACCTCCTATTATGTAGTGCAACGCACCTGCCATGTGCGCCTGATCAGTGACAAGCTGGCGGCCTTCACCTTCTGGGGCTGGCAGCTGATTATCCTGTCGGCAGCCATCACGTTGCCGCTCGGTATCACTTCCAGCAAGGAATACGCCGAGCTGGAGTGGCCGATCGATATCCTTATTGCAGTGGTCTGGGTGTCCTATGCCATCGTGTTCTTTGGCACCATCGTCAAGCGCCGGGTGCCGCATATCTACGTGGCCAACTGGTTCTACGGTGCATTCATCATCACCATCGCTATCCTGCATATCATCAACAGCGCTGCTGTCCCGGTAACGCTGTTCAAATCCTACTCGGCCTATGCCGGTGTGCAGGACGCCATGGTGCAATGGTGGTATGGGCATAATGCAGTGGGCTTTTTCCTTACCGCCGGATTCCTCGGCATGATGTACTACTTCGTGCCGAAGCAGGCCGGGCGCCCGGTGTATTCCTACCGCCTGTCGGTGGTGCATTTCTGGGCATTGATCTTTACCTATATATGGGCAGGTCCGCATCACCTGCACTATACCGCGCTGCCGGACTGGACCCAGTCACTGGGCATGGTGATGTCGCTGATCCTGCTGGCACCCAGCTGGGGCGGCATGATCAACGGCATCATGACGCTGTCGGGTGCCTGGGAGAAACTGCGTACTGACCCGGTGCTGCGCCTGCTGATCGTCTCGATCTCGTTCTACGGCATGTCCACCTTCGAAGGCCCGATGATGTCCATCAAGACGGTGAATGCGCTGTCGCATTACACGGACTGGACCATCGGTCACGTGCATTCCGGGGCGCTGGGCTGGGTGGCACTGGTGTCCATGGGTAGTCTGTACTATTTGATTCCGCGCCTGTTCAACCGTGAACTGTACAGCCTGAAGCTGGTCGAGGTGCATTTCTGGACGGCGACCATCGGTATCGTGCTGTATATCGCGTCCATGTGGGTGGCCGGCATCATGCAGGGCTTGATGTGGCGTGCGTCCAACCCGGATGGCACGCTGACCTACAGTTTCGTGGAATCGGTGCAGGCCATGCATCCGTACTACATCGTGCGCTTCCTGGGTGGTGCAATCTTCCTGTTCGGTGCGCTGGTAATGGCCTGGAATATCTGGAAGACCATTGCCGGGGCGAAACCGGCAGTCGGCACCATCCCGGCACCCGCCGCGGCTCATTGAGGAGACGAACATGGCGTCAGGACATGACAGGATCGAAAAAAATATCGGTTTGATGATCATTCTGGTCATCATCACCGTATCCATCGGCGGTCTGGTGCAGATCGTGCCGTTATTCTTTCAGCATTCCACCACGGAAGCCGTAGCAGGGCTGCAGCCCTATTCGCCGCTGCGACTGGCCGGGCGTGATGTCTATATACGCGAGGGCTGTTACCTGTGTCACTCGCAGATGATTCGTCCGTTCCGTGCCGAAACGGAACGTTACGGGCACTACTCGGTTGCCGGCGAGTATGTATATGACCGGCCGTTCCAGTGGGGCTCCAAGCGTACCGGGCCCGACCTGGCGCGGGTTGGCGGGCGCTACAGTGACGATTGGCACCGGGTGCACATGCACAATCCGCGTGACGTGGTGCCCGAGTCCATTATGCCGGGCTATCCGTGGCTGGAGGAAACTGCCGCCGATGCCTCTGCAATCAGGAAAAAGATGGAGGTTCTGCGGATGCTGGGCGCACCCTATTCCGACCAGGAGATCGAGAATGCCCCTGCGGCGCTGGAAGGCAAGACCGAGCTGGATGCTCTTGTTGCCTACCTGCAGGAACTCGGCACTGCGATCAAGATGCGGAGATAGCGGCCATGGATATTTCTATCATACAGTCGGTATGGACCGTGGTGGTCATGGTGCTGTTTGTCGGGATCGTGATCTGGGCCTGGAGTGGCAAGCGCAGCAAGCAGTTTGACGAGGCCGCGAATTTGCCATTCGACGAGGAGGATGCGCTGATCGCGGCAAAAACAATTTCCAAGGAGAGCACCCATGGCTGATTTCACCAGTGGCTTCTGGAACTTTTACATCATCATTCCGACCGTCCTTGGCATCGTCGCCTGCTTCCTGCTGATCCGCTGGTTGTCCACCGACATCCATCCGGACCAGGAAGGCAAGGAGATGGATCATGTGTGGGACGAGGATCTCGTCGAACTGAACAATCCGCTGCCCCGCTGGTGGCTGAACATGTTCTATCTCACGCTGTTCTTTGGCATCGGTTACCTGTTGTTATATCCGGGGCTGGGTACCTTCAAGGGCTTGCTGGGCTGGACCTCGATCGGACAATACCAGCGCGAGGTCGACGTGGCGGACGCCAAGTTCGGCCCGTTGTTCAAGAAATACGCAGAGATGGACATCGTGGCGGTCGCAGCTGATCCGGCAGCCCGGCACATGGGTGAGCGCATGTTTGTGAGCTATTGTGCGCAATGTCATGGGTCGGACGCACGCGGTGCGCGCGGATTTCCCAATCTGCGTGACAATGACTGGCTCTATGGTGGCGACCCGCAGACCATTCTGCAGACCATTCTGGAAGGTCGTAACGGGGTTATGCCGGCATGGGAGGCTGCACTTGGTGGCGAGACTGGCGTTTCCGATGTTGCTGAATACGTTTTCACCCTGTCCGGTCGCAAGGCAGATGAAGCTGCAGCGTTGCGCGGCAAGGAGAAATTTGACGCGATGTGCGTGGCCTGCCACGGCGCCGATGGCAAGGGCAACCAGATGCTGGGTGCACCGAACCTGACCGACAACGTCTGGCTGTACGGCAGTAGCAAGAAGAGTGTCATGGAAACCATTGCCAGGGGCAGAAATGGCAATATGCCGCCACACCGTGATTTCCTTGGCGAGGAAAAGGCGCACCTGCTGGCTGCTTATGTCTACAGCCTGTCTACCGGTCAGGCGGACGAACAGGAATAATTGCGGGAATACGGGAAGAATTTGTGTCGGACAGGCAGATACCAAAATCACAGAAGTGCATAGCGGTGCTGTGGCCGTCCTTCCTGGTCGCGATCATTGCAACCGGTCTGTTTTTTTCTGCATTCGATCCGGAAGAGCTGTATCCGTTCGGGGAAGATACCGGGGTGAGCCGGCTGGGTATCTACTCGATCGGCTTCCTTTGTTTCTGGCTGATCTCAACCATTTCGGGAATTGGCACCCTGTATTTCGCCATCACCAATTGTATGGCCCGTGACCGGGATAACCCGGGCCAGTAAGGGCCAGACATGGCTGATGCCAACCCGCAGACGCCCGTCGGTGACGGCCATGCCGACGACATCGTCGTCAACTCCCTTTACGCCAAGGCGGCGAAAATCTATCCGCGCGAGGTGCATGGCCTGTTTGCACGCTTGCGTGTGCTGGGTGTGCTGGGTCTGCTGGGTATCTATTACATCACACCGTGGCTGCAGTGGGATGGTCACCAGGCGTTGCTGCTGGATCTACCGGCGCGCAAGTTTCATATTTTCTTTATTACGCTGTGGCCACAGGACTTCATTTATCTGGCTGTGCTGCTGATCATTTCCGGTCTTACACTGTTTTTCGTAACCGCACTGGCCGGGCGCGTGTGGTGCGGTTATGCCTGTCCGCAAACCGTGTGGACCGAGGCATTCACGTGGATCGAGCGCAAGGTCGAGGGCGATCGCATGCGGCAGCAGAAGCTGGATGCGCAACCCATGAATGTCCGCAAGTTCCGCATCAAGGCAACCAAGCACTTGCTGTGGGCAGCGTTCGCCGGCTGGACCGGCTACACCTTCGTGGGCTATTTCACCCCGATCATCGAGCTGGGCCAGCGGACGCTGACGTTTGATCTGGGACCATGGGAAACCTTCTGGGTGATTTTCTACGGTTTCGCTACCTACGGAAATGCCGGCTGGATGCGTGAACAGGTGTGCAAGTACATGTGCCCCTATGCGCGGTTCCAGGGTGCGATGTTCGACAGGGATACATTGATTGTGTCCTACATCGAGGCGCGCGGCGAGCCGCGCGGATCACGCAAGCGCAGCGTTGATCCAGGGGCACTGGGGCTGGGCGACTGTATCGACTGTACGATCTGTGTACAGGTCTGTCCGACCGGCATCGACATCCGGGATGGTCTGCAATACGAGTGTATTGCCTGCTCCGCCTGTATTGATGCCTGCGATGATGTGATGGAAAAGATGGGTTACGAGAAAGGGCTCATCAAGTACACCACGGAAAACTCCATGGAGGGTAAACAGACCCATATCGTCCGGCCACGTATAGTTGTCTATGCGCTGATCCTGGCCGGCATCATGGGGCTGTTTGCCTATTCATTCAGTACCCGTGTTGCGCTGGGGCTCGATGTGATTCGTGACCGTAACCAGCTGTATCGCGAGACCGAAGAAGGGTTGATTGAAAACGTCTATATCCTCAAGGTTCTCAACATGGATGATGTGGCGCATCGCTTCAACTTGCAGGTCAGTGGTGTTCCGGGGATGCAGATGTACATGGATTTGCCGGAAATTCGCGTTGCATCCGGTGATGTACTCGAGTTGCCGGTCCGTCTGCGGGTTGATGAGGCCGAGTTGCATGCCCGCAGTACGCACATCAGGTTTGATCTGGTAGCTGAAGATGATGACAAACTGGCTGCAGCCGAAGAGGCGCGTTTCCTTGGCCCACAATAACTCGTGGCACTCACTATGCCCATAATGCAGAAAAAACCCTGGTATTCCGAACCCTGGGTATGGCTGGTTATTGCCTTGCCGTTGACGGCAGTGATTGGCGGCGGTGTTACGCTCTGGCTGGCGGTCAGTACCAGCGACGGGCTCGTGATAGATGACTACTATCAGCGTGGCAAGGAGATCAACCTGGACCTGGCGCGTGACAAGGCGGCGCTGCGCCGTGGCGTCAGTGCGGAAATGACCCTTAATGCGGCAGCCAATGCGGTCGCTGTGCACCTGGCCGACATGCAAGGTGGCTGGCCGAATCGGATCCGTTTGGCATTGTTGCATCCGACCCGTGCCGGTCACGATGTCGTTATCGACCTGTTGCATGCCGGATCAGGGAATTTTCATGGCAGCCTGCCGGCGCCCGCGAGCGGGCACTGGTACGTGCAGCTGGAAGCGGATGACTGGCGGCTTTCCGGTACGCTGCAGGTGCCGCAACTGGCGCCGTTTAGGATGTTTCCTGCACAATAGCTGTTGCTGTGTTTCCGTAGCGGTGTGTGAGCGCGCCGGGTCGCGCTCTTTCAGTCCGGACAAGGTAGCCCTCCGGTCAGCAAAAACCTGTATTCAAGCTATGCATAAACTGCCCCGAGATTGCCGGAATAGCTGTTGTAATGAACGTTGAACCCCTTGCTGCGGCATTTATCGTCGGCCTGCTTGGCGGTACCCACTGTGTCGGTATGTGTGGCGGTATCGTGGGCGCGCTCACGGCAGGCGTGGCGGAACCGGCGCGGCGCTCGCGCCTGCGCATGTTTGTCACGCAGTTATCCTATAACCTCGGTCGTATCTCCAGTTACACCCTTGCCGGTGTCATCGCCGGTACGCTCGGACGCCAGGCTGGCCTGCTGGAGCTGACCGGTGGTTTCCCGCTCGGTCGCGTGATTGCCGGCGTGATCATGATCCTGATGGGTGTATACCTCGGGGGGTGGTGGCATGCCCTGCGCTGGATGGAACGGGCCGGCAGTTACCTGTGGAAATGGATTGAGCCGCTGGGACGCAAGGTGATCCCGGTACGCCAGCCCTGGCAGGCCCTGTGGCTGGGTATGGTGTGGGGCTGGTTACCGTGCGGGCTGGTGTATACAGCGCTGGCGCTGGCGCTGGCCAGCGGGTCGGGTGTCAATGGCGGCGCAATCATGCTGGCATTCGGTGCCGGTACCTTACCCACCTTGCTGACCCTGGGCGTAACGTTTGACGTGGCCGGGCGCTGGGTACAGGATGTGCGGGTGCGCCGTGTCGCCGGTGTGCTGGTCATTTTGCTCGGGCTGCTGCTGCTTGCTATTGCCGGGCAGCATGGGCATCATGCCCACCCCCGCTGATTTACAGCCCGATGATTTCATGGACAAAAGTCTACTGAACAGGGCAAATCTGACCTGGTCTGCCAATATAAGAAACACAATATATAGTGTTTCACTGTAATGGAAACTAACCCTGTTCTGGCCCTCTATTAGCATCTTATTGTAGAGTTAAATCATTGAAAAATAATGTTATTTATACCCATATAAAATTTGCTTGACAGGCCCTTTCCGGCTGCATAACCTCGCTTCCTCTGACACAATATGTTGTGTTGCCCCATGAACAGCCAAAGCCCACGTCTATCCCGCTTGGGGGCGGGCAGAGAGCACATTCCTGTACAAGAATGAAACAATAGGGAGGAAGACAGGATTTATGAACACGATCGCACACCTCGAAGCAGTTCCCACCGGCGTTGCGGCAATTCCGATGCAGCCGGCATCCCGGGATATCTGGGAAAAGAAGTACCGCCTGCAGGCCAAGGATGGCACGCCGGTCGACGAAACTATCGATTCCACCTATCAGCGCGTAGCGCGTGCGCTGGCGGATGTAGAAAGCACACCCGAGGCGCGTGAAACCTGGTACCGGGAATTTCTCTGGGCGCTGCGTCATGGCGCCATTCCGGCCGGTCGCATCATATCCAATGCCGGTGCGCAGGAGCACAAGCCGGCCACCTCGACCATCAACTGCACGGTCTCCGGTATCGTCCGCGACTCCATGAATGACATCCTGGAGAAGGTGCACGAGGCGGGTCTGACGCTGAAGGCCGGTTGCGGCATTGGTTACGAGTTTTCCACGCTGCGTCCGCGCGGCGCCTATGTCTCCGGTGCCGGCGCCTACACCTCCGGCCCGCTGTCGTTCATGGATATCTACGACAAGATGTGTTTTACCGTGTCATCCGCCGGTGGTCGGCGTGGTGCGCAGATGGCGACCTTCGATGTCGGGCACCCGGACGTCATGGATTTTAACCGTGCCAAGCGCGAGGACGGGCGGCTGCGCCAGTTTAACCTGTCGCTGCTGATCACAACCGAGTTCATGGACGCCGTGCAGAGTGATGCGGACTGGAAGCTGGCCTTTCCGATCAGCCGCCAGGAGCTGGATGATGGTCTGGATCTGAATAATCCGGAACAGGTGATCTGGCGCGAGTGGCCATACAAGGGCGACTACGTGGCCAACAACGCCGGACTGGTGGCCTGCAAGGTCTACAAGAGCGTACCGGCGCGGCGCCTGTGGAACATGATCATGAGTTCCACCTACGATTTCGCGGAGCCGGGTTTCATCCTGATCGACAAGGTCAACGAGATGAACAACAACTGGTTCTGCGAGAACATTCGCGCCACCAACCCGTGCGGCGAACAGCCGTTGCCCCCGTATGGTTCCTGCCTGCTCGGTTCGGTTAACCTGACCAAGTTCGTCAAGAACCCCTTTACCAGCCGTGCCGAGTTCAACTGGGAAGAATTCCGCAAGGTAGTGGCCATCTTCACGCGCATGCTGGACAACGTGGTCGAGATCAATGGTCTGCCTCTGGCAGGACAACGTGACGAGATCATGCGCAAACGCCGTCACGGTATGGGTTTTCTGGGGCTGGGTTCCACCGTCACCATGCTGCGCATGAAGTATGGCGAGCAGGATTCGGTAAAATTCACCGAGCGTGTCAGTCGCGAGCTGGCACTGACCGGGTGGCGGATAGCCCTGGAGCTGGCAAAGGAAAAGGGATCGGCTCCGATCATGGAGGAAGAATTCCAGGTCACCGAGGAAATGTTGCGCAAGCGCCCGGACATGCGCCGCGATGGCTATGTGCCTGGTGACAAGGTCAAGGGCAAGGTGCTACACGCGCGCTACAGCCGCTATATGCAGCGTGTTGCCGAGGAGGCGCCGGAGCTGGCCAGCCAGCTTGCCGAGACCGGTGCCCGTTTCACCCATCACAGCTCGATTGCACCGACCGGTACAATCTCGCTGTCGCTGGCCAACAATGCCAGCAACGGCATTGAGCCGAGCTTCGCACACCACTATTTCCGTAACGTGATCCGCGAAGGCCGCAAGACCAAGGAGAAAATCGATGTATTCTCTTTCGAGCTGCTGGCCTACCGTGAGCTGGTCAATCCGAATGCGACTGCCAGCATGGAAGGGGATGGTGACAAGCTGCCGGATTATTTTATTGCCGCAGACAATGTTACGCCGAAACAGCACGTCGATATCCAGGCCGCTGCGCAGATGTGGGTGGATTCCTCCATTTCCAAGACGGCAAACGTGCCCACGGATTACCCGTTCGAGGACTTCAAGGATATCTACCTGTATGCCTACAAGCAGGGGCTGAAGGGATGTACCACGTTCCGCTTCAATCCGGAGGCGTTCCAGGGGGTGCTGGTCAAGGGCGAGGACCTGGAAAATACCACCTATGAGTTCACGCTCGAGGACGGTTCGAAGGTGAGCCTCAAGGGTAACGAAGAGGTCGAGTACGACGGTGAGATGCATACCGCGGCCAACCTCTACGATGCTCTGAAAGAGGGCTATTACGGAAAATTCTGACCGCTCGCGCCCAGATGGCGTTTGCAGGCGGGTTGTTAATCAGGAGCACAGCATGACTATACGTATCGAGAAGAAGATCGTCGGTTACAAGGTTGCGGACAAGGATGAATTGAAGCAGAACGAAACGGCGAAGGTTCCCGACCTGCACCGCCAGGACAATATCGTGCAGTTGCACGAACGGCTGGAACGCCCGGAGATGCTGATCGGTTCGACCTACAAGGTCAAGACGCCACTGACCGAGCACGCACTGTATGTGACCATCAACGATATTGTGCTCAATCACGGCACCGAGAATGAACTGCGCCGTCCGTTCGAGATCTTTATCAACTCCAAGAACATGGACCACTTCCAGTGGATTGTGGCGCTGACCCGGATTATCTCTGCCGTGTTCCGCAAGGGGGGTGACGTGACCTTCCTGGTGGAGGAGTTGCGCTCGGTGTTCGATCCGCGTGGTGGTTACTTCAAGAAGGGTGGCAAGTATATGCCGTCACTGGTGGCAGAAATCGGCGATGCCATTGAATGTCATATGCGCATGATCGGTCTGCTGAAGGATGATGGGCTCGACGAGCACCAGAAGAAACTGGTGGCCGAGAAGCGTGCCCAGTATGAAGCGTCCAGGGGTGGCATGCCGAGTGCCGATCCGGGTGATTTCCCGGAAGGCTCGCAGCTCTGCATGAAGTGTCAGACCAAGGCCGCGATTGTCATGGATGGCTGCCTGACCTGCCTGAACTGTGGTGAGTCGAAGTGCGGCTAATGCCATGATCAGGCATATTTTTTCGGCTATACCGCAGCTTAGTACCTTTGACCGATTGCCGGTGCTGGTGCGGGGGGGCTATAAAGTACCCGTGGCAGTGAGTATGATTGCCAGGAGATGAAGAACAATAACAGTCCGAAAACAATAACGGTCTCGGGCGAAGGAGGCAGGATGTTTCTGCAACAAAAGCCAATTCCTGGCTACTGGTACAGTAACCTGGCGGGTCAGCTTATCCAGGTCCGAGCGATCGTGTTCTCAGCCGGCCAGCGCAGCCGCATCGTACTGGAAGACATCAGTGGCAAGCGCCAGTCCATCGACCTGACCGACTGGCGCGGCATGGATATGGTGCTGCATTCTCCGGTAGCCGACCGGCGCGGGGATGATGCAGAGCGTGGATTCTAGTTTACTCATCTTGCCGGTTCGCAAAGCCCGGTGCAGCGGGTACGCAGCAGATACTGCACAGCTATATCTCCCGGCAGCTTGCCGTATTGGGTTGCCCGGCCGGAATACCCGGTCTCCAAGTAACAGCCTGCCGTTGCGCCCGCCAGGTGCCCGGTCAGCGCATTTCCTGAAGTAATATCAAATCTGACGTCTTCCCGTGCGATTTGCCCCGCGAGTCGGTTCGGAACCGCTGGCTATGCGGCTGTGCGCAGGGGTTCCGCCTGTTGAGGTTGTGGTATATTGCTGGCTCGGCGAAGTTCGGTAATACGCCAGTGAATGGATGGCGGGTCGTGGTACCAGTATGATTTTAATGATGGCTTGCGGCAGCGTATCCAGCGCCGGGAACGTGAATACCTTGGCTGAAACACCTGAACCGGTCGGCCTGACGGCACGTCTGTCTGTTGCGCTGTCTGCGGCTGGCTTCCCTGTTGCACCGGTTTTGCAGGAACGCTGAGCATGTATCTGGACCACTTCGACCTGAGAGAACGTCCCTTCTCGATCACACCCGATCCGCGCTTCCTGTATATGAGTGCGCGTCATCGCGAAGCATTGGCGCACCTCCTGTACGGCCTGGGTGAAGGCGGGGGGTTCGTGCAGCTGACCGGCGAGGTCGGCACCGGCAAGACCACGATTTGTCGCTGTCTGCTGGAACAGGTGCCGGACAATGTCGATATCGCCATGGTGCTCAATCCCAAGGTTACCGCGACCGAGCTGATTGCGACGGTATGTGACGAGCTGGGTGTCAGCTACCCGGCCGAAAACACCAGTATCAAGACCATGGTTGATATCCTCAATCGTTACCTGCTGGATGCCCATGCGCGTGGTCGTCGCACGGTGCTGATCATCGACGAGGCCCAAAACCTGTCAAGGGATGTGCTGGAGCAGGTACGCCTGCTGACCAACCTTGAAACACCGACGCAAAAGCTGTTGCAGATCATCCTGATCGGGCAGCCGGAATTGCGGGAATTGCTGGCCCGTGAAGATATGCGTCAGCTGGCCCAGCGCGTTACCGCCCGTTACCACCTTGAACCGATCAGTCGCGAGGAAACCGGCGCCTACATCCGCCATCGCCTGCAGATATGCGGGACGTCGAAAGTGCTGTTCAACAAGGGTGCGGTTGATCGAATACAGCATTTGTCCGGCGGGATTCCGCGCCTGATCAACGTGCTGTGTGACCGTGCCATGCTGGGCGCCTATGTAGAGAGCAGGGCTGTGGTAGACGGGCGCGTGGTACGCAAGGCTGCCCGCGAAGTGCTGGCGGAGGAGACCGGCGGAAACGGGTCCGCTGGTAGTCGCTTGCCGTGGGTGCTGACGGGCGCAGCGCTGCTGGTGCTGGCCGTGCTCGGTTACCTGTATCAGCCCTGGGGGACGTCACCAGCGGTTACGCCGACTGCGGCGGTGCAGCCGAAGCCAGCACCGGCCCCGGTCGAGGCGGTCGAGCCGGACCAGCAGAAACCGGAACTGGCGGCTGTGGTGCCGCTAGCCGGTGCCGACCCGCAGGCCGTCGCTGTCACAGCAGAAATTGCACCGCAAGAGATCGATCTCGATGAGCTGCTCTTGGCAGCAGACAGCGGCTGGTACCATGCAGCATGGACCGGATTGCTGCACTTGTGGGCGGTCGAATTGCCGCTGGAAGTCAGGCCGGATTTCTGTAATTACGCGCTGGAGTACGGTCTGCTGTGTTCCAGTGAGCAGGGTAACTGGAATACGGTCCGGCATACCAATCGTCCGGCCATACTAAAGCTGGTAGATGCAGACGGGATCCGGGTGCCGGTGCTGTTGCAGCAACTGCAAGGCGAGCAGGCCATGCTGGTGCTGGGTGGTGAGCCTCATGCGATAGATATCAGCGTTATTGACCAGTACTGGTTCGGTGAGTACACGCTGCTGTTGCAGGCCCCCCCGGGCGGACGTTTGCTGCTCGGTGTGGGTGAACGCAATTCCGACGTGGCCTGGCTGCGCGAACAGCTGGAAAACGTGCAAGGGGTGAAGATTCTGTCCCCGGATCCCCAGCTGTTCGACTATCCACTGCAGAAACAGGTGCTGGAGTTTCAGCGCAGTCGCGGACTGGTGGCTGATGGCATAGTTGGCAAGAACACTTTGATCCAGCTGAATTCTTCTTCCGGACGGGAGGGTGTGCCGGTGTTGCAAACGGTCGCGGTGGAGTAAGCGAATGTCCTACATTCTCGATGCACTGAGAAAGGCAGACCGGGATCGTGTGCTGGGGGAAGTGCCTGACCTGGAGGCTGCGCACTGGGGGCTTCGTCGCCCGGAGCGGTCCTGGCGCTGGTTGTGGATTGTGGTGGTGTTGCTGGTATTCAATGCCGGTTTGCTGGTGTATATGTTGAGCCGGAATACGGAGTTACCAGTGGAGGTATCGCATCCGCCAACGGTCCGGAATGTGCCGGCGTTGTCCCCGGCGGCGCCGGTTAGTCGTGGTCCCGCTGCGGTTGTACAGGAGTCGCCACAACCATCTCCCAGGATCTTGCGCCCCAAGGTTGCCGTCCAGCCGCATGTTGCACCCGTGCCGGCCGCCGTGCCGAAAGTACAGGGGGCTCCCGCTGCACGCGTAGTGACTGCGTCAGCCCCCCTGACTGCTGCGCCAGACAGCAATACTTCGGATCTGCCTGAGTGGGGTGAATTGCCGCTGGAATTTCGCAGCCAGTTTGTGCTGCCGCATATCGATGTGTACGTTTATGCTGAAGAACCGCAGCGGCGCTTTATCCTCGTGGATCTGAAGAAGTTCCGCGAGGGTGACACGCTTGCCAACGGCGCTGTGCTGGAGAAAATTACGCCTGCCTATCTTCAGCTCAAATACCAGGATACCCGTTTCCGGCTTGACCGCTAGCCCGGGTGGATCTCAGGCCGGGCTGACCCGGCCAGCGGCCAGTTCATCCGCAGTTGCGTCGCGGATATCCTGAATCTCGACCTCAAACACCAGAGTCTGTCCGGCAAGCGGGTGATTGCCATCCAGTTGCGCAATGCCATTCTGGATTCCGGTAACGGTAAACAGTACCTGGTTGCCTTCATCGTCGGTACCGACAACCCGTCCGCCCGGCTCGATTTTCTCGCCAGGTGGAAAATCATCCAGCGGCATTTCGCAAACCAGTTCGATGTCCCGTTTGCCGAACGCATCGGCCGGCAACAACCGGGTACGGATAACATCCCCGGTCTGGTGTGTTTCCAGGCTGCGTTCCAGTTTTGCCGGCAATGCATCCCGGCCATGCAGATAGGTTACCGGTTTTCCGGTGGCCTCGCGCACCAGTACGCCATCGGCGTTGGTCATCGAGTACTGGATGGTTATTACCTTGTCAGGTGCGACGGTTTGCTTGATTTTCATGCGGATTATCTTGCAGTTGCGCGGTTTGTCCGGGAGTGATTATACGACGTGGAGCGCTGCAGCGAACTTGATACAGGGAAATATGTCCCAATATAGTGTGTATTGCAGCATCGATAACGGGGTTATCAGGAATGAAACAGGCGAAATTTTCCATTGGCCAGTGTATCGAGCACCGGTTGTTTGAATACCGGGGAGTGATTGTGGATGTCGATGCGGAATTCCGGGCAGCCGGGAAATGGCGACTGCAGAAAACGGCTGGCGCGGCATACGGCGGCGAGCCCTGGTACCATGTTCTGGTAGATAATAGTGGCAATGAGGCCTATGTGCCCGAGCGCAACCTCGTTGTAGACGACAGCGGCGAGCCTATAAACCACCCGCTGTTGAGCGAGTTTCTGGTGCAGTCGGATCAGGGTTACTGCCAGAACGTACAGCAGCTCAATTAGCTGCCATGCTGCCAGCTGCGCAGGACTTTTTCCCTTGCCATAGCATACCCGTCAGCGGGTAGATGATCGGGTTGAACAATGATTGCTGCCATCCAGGTACTGCTCAGAAAACACTTGTCGACGGGGGTTGGCGCAGCGGATGCACGGGAGTCCATGTTGCAAGCCGCCGCGGCAGCCTTACTGATGGAAATCGCGTCGGCGGATGACCATGTCAGCGATGGCGAACGTACTGCAATCCGGCGGATTGTCGGGGAAACCTTCGCTATCTCTGCAGAACAGGCGGCCTCGATTTCCCGTGAGGCCGAGCATCGCTCGGATGAGGTAACCTCGTTGTATCCCTTTACCCGTCTGCTGACCAGCGAATGCAGTATGGAAGAGCGTGTCGAGATCGTGCACAGTCTTTGGGAAGTGGCGTTTGTCGACGGGCGCATAGATGCTCATGAAGAGCACCTGATCAGGAAGATAGCCGATCTGCTGTATGTGCCGCACAGCCAGTTTATTCGCGGCAAACTTGCAAAATCCGGCGTCGATTAGCCGCTATTCTGCAAGAAAACGGGGCTGCCAGGCAGCCCCGTCAAGTGTTTCAGACCATTTCCTTCAGGTTCTTCAGCGGCAATACCTTGACAACATTCCGGGCCGGCTTGGCCTTGAATGTCATCTCTTGACCGGTGAACGGGTTGGTACCCTTGCGTGCCTTGGTGGCAGGTTTACGAACGACCTTGACCTTCATCAGTCCCGGAACGGTATATACCCCGGGCCCTTTCTTGAGGTCGCGTTTCATTAGTGTGGCGAGGTTATCAAAGACGGCGCCAACATCTTTCTTGGTGAGGCCAGTCTTGTCAGAGATGAAATTAAGCGTTTCAGATTTAGTTGTTGGTTTTGTTGCAGCTTTTGCAGCTGTCTTTTTCTTGGCTGTCGCTTTCTTTTTTGCCATTCGAAGTAGCTCCTCGTTGAATGATAGATAAAACAGCATGCGTAAGATAGCACATAAAATTAAATGTGAAAGCGTTTTGAAGTTCTAAAAAGCCTTTTTTTGTAGGATTTTATGGCTTCAGAACCGGGTGCTTCAGCTGTTTACGCTGACGACGCCTCTGTGAGCGGTTGCTGTGTGAGCTGGTCTGGTGGCGGGAATGGTGTGTGACACAGGCCCGAATGACACGTTTTGCGAACAGGTCAGCAATAATAATACACTGTAAATAAAGGCATAATCGCGTTATCTCCAGGACATCGGCATGCAGGTGATCGGGCATCGACAATGCCTGCCCGATTCGCAGGTGTGCATGCCAGGCAGGAATGCCTGTGTCCAGCACGGCATCTGCAACCGGGGCCGGTTCATCCGGATAGCAGCAGCCCATCATCTGGCTGCTTCGGGAGCAGCGGCTGCTCACCAACGGGGCGCGTGCCGGACGCCTGCGCTTTCGACAAGTCCCGCCGCTGCGTGTGCCGGGTGCCGCGGCTGTGCTGCCGGCGAATGCGCCCTGACCGCCAGGGGGGATCTTTCCTGGCGCGTAATAAAGTACCTAAAACATCAAATAAAACAATGAATTAAATGGTTATATTATTATCCGGGCGGACGTCCTGTAACCCCGGCCTATGCGCGCATGGGGAGGCCTGGCACACGCTGCCTTTACACCTAAATAACAGTTCCCGCCAGCCGATACGCTGGGAGCAGCCTATTGCCGCCTCGGTATTTGCCGGGTGGTACAACTTACAGACTTTCACAGCGAAGAGTGGATATGCGCGCCGCACCCAAAAAGACCGAAGACAGAAAAATTCTCCAGGAGCTCGTTCCGCTGAATGCGTTGTCAGAGGAGCGCTTCCAGGAACTGGCCAGCAAGATCATCATCGAGGAGGTGAAGGCTGGTCGCTACCTGTTCCGCCAGGGTGATCGCGATAACCAGTCAATCTACCTGCTGGACGGGAAGGTCAACCTGATCGATGGCTTCCGCAAGGTGGTCGGTGAAGTGGAGGCGGG
The DNA here is from genome assembly GCA_905480065.1 of uncultured Gammaproteobacteria bacterium. Lineage (GTDB taxonomy): Bacteria > Pseudomonadota > Gammaproteobacteria > UBA9214 > UBA9214 > UBA9214. Next base: position 28,422 of record CAJQOV010000030.1, read on the forward strand.
TACCGATATCAGTCGCTACCCGATCGCCGGACAGCAACCCAGGCCATTTTCCGCACGTGTGGTCAAGAAGGCTGTGATCGCGCGCATCGATTCCGGCCTGCTTGATGTTTTCCTGACCTGGGATCAGTCCAGCACCGCCGAGGTAATGGAAATCGGGGTGGACGAAAACAATGACTGGATGACCCGCCTGCTGCAATCCGAGGCATTCTGCCAGTTACCACCGGCAAAATTGCAGGGACTGCTGATGAAGATGAGGCCAGTCTCGGTCAGCTGCGGCGAAGTTGTCATCGAAGAGGGAAGCGAGGGCGATTACTTTTACACAATCCATGAAGGTCGTTGCGTGGTTACCCGCACGGACAAGAGCACAGGAATGGTTCAGACGCTGGCTGAATTGTCTGATGGCGATTCGTTTGGCGAGGAAGCACTGGTTTCGAGCGGTACCCGCAATGCAACCATTACCATGTTGACAGACGGGCAGCTAATGCAGCTGGCAAAGCGGGACTTCGAGGAGTTGCTCCACAAGGAGCTGGTCAAGCATGTCAGCCTGGAGCAGTCCGAGCTGCTGGTGCAGGAAGGAGCAGTCTGGGTCGATGTGCGCACCCCGGATGAATACCAGCAGGGGTCCTTCGAGGACAGTGTAAATATTCCACTTTCTTCCCTGCGTGGTGAATTGCCAGAGCTGGTGTTCAATGCGAAATACATTATTTGTTGCGATACCGGACGGCGCAGCGAATCTGCCGGGTTTCTCCTGAGTCACAAGGGCTTCGACGTCTATGTGCTGGAAGGCGGAATCAGTGGCAAGCAGAGCGATGCAGATGAGTCCATGGACGACGGGGTATTTGCGGCGGACTTGCGTGACCCAGTGGTCACTCTGGCAAGTGATACTGCTGAATTATTTCCGGATACCCCCTGGGGCGTGGCGGGGGCAGTAGCCAGCGCAGAAGCCACAGTAGACGCCGGCACAGATCCCGCAGCAGACGCAAGCGAACAGTTATTGCGGTTGCAGTCCGAGTACGATGCCTTGCACGGCCAATATGAAGCGTTGCTGGTTGTGCAGCAACAGCAGGATGTGGCAAAAGAGAGTCTCGAGAATCAGCTTGAGCAGTTGCGCGGCGAGCTCGGTGAATCTGCTGAAAAGCTGACAGAAATATTCACGCGTAGCTCGGGACTGGACGAGGAAAGACAGTTGTTGCGTGAACAATATGCTGCATTGCAGGAAGAACATGCGGATATGTTGTCTACGCTACAGGCAGATCTCGACAAGGAACGACATCATGCGCAGCATTTGCAGCGCGAGCTGGAAACAATAACCGGCGAGCGTGCCATGCTTGGCGAGCAGGTGGAATCCGGGCGTCTGGATTTGCAGACAACTCTCGACACGGTGAAATCGGAGCTGGATGAGTCGCGGCGGAAGATTGCGATGTTTGAATCCCGTCTGGATGAGGTCTCGTCAGAGCGTGAGCAATTGCAGAAGGAGAACCGCGAACTTAACAGCGAGCTCGCCGGCTTGCAGGCAATGAATGACAGTGCCGGCGGTGAACTGGAAAAACGTGATGAGGTGCTGGATCAGTTGCGAGCCGGAAATGCGGCGCTTGAGCAGCAGCTTGAGTCGGTCCGTGCAGATCTGGCTGAACGCCAGTTGCAGCTCGATTCTGTAACGGCAGAGTCGACTGACCGACTAGAGGCGCTGCAGCACCAGTACGATGAACAGCTGGTTCAACTGAAACAAATGCAGGATCTGCTGGCTGGAGAATCAAAAGATAATGCACAGGCATCAGCCGCTATAACCAGCCTGCAGGAAGAAAACAATCATCTGCGCAGCTCCATGCGTGAGTTGAATTCCAGGATCGCGCAACAATTCGAACAGATTGAGAACCTGGGCGCGGATCGCCGGGCAATCGATGATCTGAACTCGAAACAGCAGCTGGAGTGGGAAAAAGAGCGTGATGCATTGCAGGTGCAATTGGCAGAACTCAACGCCTTGTCTGCACGGTTACAGGATGAGCGGTTGCGTGAACAGGAGGAATTGCAACAGACCAGGGAAAGTTTCGAGAAGCAGCACCTGGAGCAGGTCGACAGGTACAATGCCGCGCTGGAAAAACATGAACAGCAGTTTGCAGAGATGCGGAGTTCACTGTCGGTAAAGAATGAAGAGCTCGATCTTGCCAGGCAGGAACAGCAACATCTGCAGAAACAACTCGTCGAAAGCGTGGCGGAAAATTCGAATATCGAGGAGAAGGTAACGGCATTACAGGCGGAAATAACCAGGCTTGCAGAAGGGTCAGATCAGCAAATCACGGAGTTGCAGGGACAGATCCAGGCGGGTGAACAGAATGTTCTGCAGCTGCAGAACGAGGTCGCCAATAAAGATGAACAGCTGACCGCGCTGCGACTGGAGATTAACCAGCATGAACTCGCAAGCACGGTTCACGTGCAGGAGCTGGACCTGCTGCGTGCACAGTTGCAGGAAATGCAGGGCGCACATGAGTTGCACGGTGAGCAGGTGCGAAATCTTGAGCAGAGTATCCAGGAGGCGGCTCGCAAGGCGCACGAGGATCTCAAGCGCAAGAATGATAACGAAAAGGAATTGCAGGGCCAGGTCGAGCGCCTGCGCAAAAAACTCGAACAGGTTACCGGCGATTACCAGAAATCGCGCAAGGATGCGCAGGACAATGTTGATCAGCTGCGCGAGGAACTGCATGCCGAACGCCAGGCCCGTGATGACGAGCGGGCACAAATGGCTGCCCGGCAGCGTGAACTGAAGGAGCAGCTGACGGCGGTAGCTTCCGAGCATGAGGTAAATTTCAGTAACCAGTCCGGTGTGATTGAGGAAGCAATCGATGCCGCCCGGAAAGATGAGCGAGCCCGTCTGCAGGGCGTCATGGACACCCATGCCGCAACCGAGTCGTTACTGGAGCAAGTGCAGCAGGAACTGCGCCAGGCGCGTACCGAGCTGGCCGAATACCGTCGGCTGGAAAAAGATCGCAGACAGGGTGATGTCGAACTCATAGAGGAGCAGAACCAGCAGGCCGAGGCTGCGATCAGCCAGCTGCATACCCAGCTGAAGCAGCTCACGGAAGAGCGTGACGACGCGCTTGAGCAACAGATTACCTTGCGCGAGAGAATGGATGCACTGCGCGGCGAGGTCGAGGTTGCGCGTGGCCTGATGAATGCATCTGCCCAGGGCTGTCTCGAAGATCCGGTACAACTGCGCAAGCAGCTGGATGAAACGCGCAAGAATGTAGAAATCGCCGTGCGTCTGCGTGCCGAGGCAGAAGCGGCGCGTGACCGGCTGCAGGATGAGTGTGATCGCCTGCTGGTGCAGGTTGGAGGCGGACAGGGTCAGGGAGCGTTCAGTAACACATCTGCACCGGTAATCCAGCCTGAATCGATGGCCAAGGCAGTTTACGAACCGGCCGCAGCGACCCGGAAAGAAAAGCCGGCTGCTGGCAAGTCACGGCCGCAATCGCCCGCAACTGACCAGAAACGCACATGGTCCCGCTGGCTGTTTCCTGCAATCAGTATGGCTATCCTGGTCGTGTCCGGCGTGCTTGTCTGGTCACTGCTCGGTGAATACCCGTCGTTACAGGATGAAACGTCGATGGATGAGGCGTCGTCTGCAGACGTTGTATTACCTGTGCAAAGCGTGCCAAACCCGCAGCAGTCGTCAGTATTGCCGGACACGGCGAGAACTGAGCAGTCTTCCCGGCCGGGCGTGAGCCCTGCGCCGCTGGTGGTAGAGCCAGCGCATGAGCCGGATGCAGTGGTCCCAGATCCCGCGCCAGCGCAAGCGGAAAAGGCGCCCGTGGTAGCAGTGGCGCCAGCGCCGGTCGTGCGTACATTCAGCGACAGTCTGAAGAGCGGTGGTAATGGACCTCGTATGGTGCAACTTGCGCCAGCGACCTTCCAGATGGGCAGCGTGGGCAATTCAATCAATTCTGAAGAAGTGCCACGCCACGATGTGACGCTGGGAGCGTATTCAATCAGTAGTCATGAAGTGACCTTTGCTGATTATGATCGTTACGCACGCGCTACCGGGCAACGCCTGCCGTATGACGAATCCTGGGGCAGGGGCAAGCAGCCAGTGATCAATGTATCCTGGAAAGATGCTCAGGGTTACGTGAAATGGCTGTCTGTGCAAACCGGAAATACCTATCGTCTGCCCACCGAGGCAGAGTGGGAGTACGCTGCACGTGCCGGCAATGTCGCCAGCTACTGGTGGACAGAGGTGTACGAAACCATACCCGCGAACTGCTTCAATTGCGGCAGCAAATGGGATGGCGCACGAACTGCGCCGGTTGGCCAGTTCGCTGCAAACAGCCTCGGACTCTACGACATGGCCGGTAATGTGCAGGAGTGGACGGCGGACTGTTACCATCAAAATTATGTCGGTGCGCCGGCCGATGGCAGTGCCTGGGAGGGCGTGGATTGTTCGCAACGGGTGGTCAGGGGTGGCGCGTACTCCAGTCCCCTGAATACATTGCGCAGCGCAAATCGTGCACAGCTGGCGGAGGATACCCGTCTCGACAACCTTGGCTTCCGGGTAGTCCGCGCAGAGTGAAGCCCGCCTGGCCTGGAGCTTTATTTACCAGACGCTGGTTGACAATGCATGCCGGGTTCGTAGGCTGGGCCTGTGTCCGACGTTTCAACCATAACAATCTGCCGGCTGGACGAGCTGGATCACGGTGACAGCCGTGGATTCACCCTGGAGCAGGCCGGGAAATTGCACGCTATCTTTGTAGTGAGGCAGGCCGGCAGGGTATATGCGTACCTGAACCGGTGCCCGCACACCGGCGCACCGCTGGACTGGGTGCCGGACCGGTTTCTCGATCTGGATGGCACACATATCCAGTGTGCCAATCATGCCGCCCTGTTTCGTATCGAGGATGGTGCCTGTCTTGCCGGTCCCTGTAACGGGACTGGCCTCGAGCCGCTTGCTGTCGAAATCAATGCCGGGCTGGTACAGCTTCGGGCCGGCTATATCATTCCCACGCCGCGTTGAATGTTGTGTCACTGCTGACTTCACTGTTTCCGCTCTGGGCACTGGCAGCGAGTTTGCTTGCCTGGCTGTTCCCGGACTGGTTCGCCGGACTGAAGCCGGCCATCATTCCACTGCTTGGACTGGTCATGTTCGGTATGGGAATTACCCTCACGGTAGGGAATTTCACAGCAGTTTTGCGACGTCCGCTGCCGGTGTTACTGGGCATTGCCCTCCAGTATCTGGTGATGCCGCTGGCTGGATGGCTGCTGGCCTTGCTGTTCCGGTTGCCGGAACCCTTGCTGGTCGGCATGGTCCTGGTCGGATGCAGTCCTGGGGGCACAGCATCCAATGTGGTCTGCTTCCTGGCCCGTGGTGACGTGGCGCTATCGATTACGCTTACCACATTTTCAACCCTGGTCGCCGTGGTCGCTACCCCGGTGCTGACCTGGCTCTATGTCGGTGAGGCTGTGCCGGTACCGGTGCTCGACATGTTATGGAGCATTGTCCGTATCATTATTGTACCTGTTGCAGTTGGCGTATTGCTCAACAGGGTAATGCCGCAGCGACTGGCGCCTTTACAGGGGTTCTTCCCGCTGCTTTCGATGGGTTCCATCGTGCTGATCATTGCCATTATCGTGGCGCTAAACCAGGCCCAGCTGGCTCACGTCGGCTTCGGAATGCTGCTTGCCGTGTTGCTGCACAATCTGGTCGGGATGCTGGCAGGCTTCCAGGTTCCACGTCTGCTGGGTCGTGACCGGCGTGAATGCCGGACACTGGCGATCGAGGTCGGGATGCAGAATTCCGGGCTGGCAGTTGCACTGGCAGTCAAGTATTTCTCGGCGGGGGCGGCACTGCCAGGCGCGTTTTTCAGTATCTGGCATAACCTGTCCGGCTCGCTGGTTGCCAGCTACTGGCGTCGGCGCGATTACTGAACAGTGATGTCAGAGGTCCTTCAGGATGCGTTGCAATAACACCATATAGGCATCACAGGCGGCCACGGTTTGCGGGTTGTTAACCGCATACAAGGGCTGCAGGGCGGTATATGCGGACCTTGGGACAGGTTGCCTGGCCACCTTGCCAGACGCCGAATCCTGGTTGAGTACCTTGCCTGTCGACATGTCGTAGATGATCGCCATGATGTGCCTCCCGTAGTAGCCGATAATTATTTATCGGCAGGCAACCATTGCGATTTAGTGCCAGACACCGGATG
>CAJQOV010000031.1 GCA_905480065.1 uncultured Gammaproteobacteria bacterium
CCTGATCCACACGGTCATCTCTACTCTCCCGGGCCCGGCGTTTCCAGCTGATTTCCATACAACAGCACGCGCGGGTCTTCCTCCAGCTTGGCACTGACTGCACGGAGACTCTCCGCCAGGGCTTGCAACTCGGTAATCAGTGCGCCCAGTTCCGGCAAGGTCCGACGGGTAAATTGCTGTACGCCGGGGCCGCTACCGCCAACATATGTGCTCAGTCCGTCACTCACAGCAGTTACCTTGACAGCCATCGTCTCAAACGAGCGCGCTGTCTCGTTTGCCTGCGCCAGCAACGGTTGCAGGTCCTCGCTGGCCGTCGCGCTGTTCTCCAGCAGCCTGGCTATATTCACCAGACTCCGGTCCATTTCATCCTTGCGATTTGCGATGGTCCCGGTAATCTCACTGAGATTGGCCATGATCTGCCTGGCGGATTCCCTGCCTTCGGCATCAAGTAACTGTGCCAGCCGGTTGGCAATAGCGTTGATATTGGCAATCAGTTCGCTGCTGCTGGTATCAAGCCGGGCAAAGAAAGAGGGTGAGGATTTGATCACCGGATACTCCTGACCAGCACCGGCTTGCAGTAACGGCGAGTGCAACCCGCCACCCTTGAGATCGACGAAGGCGATACCCGTCAGACCCTGTACGGCAAGTTCCGCTTCCGTGTCCACCCGGATCGGTGTCGAGGACACCACAGCGAGGGTAAGCTGCACCTGGTCAGGGACAGCCGGATTGAGCTCGATGCGGGTAACCTTGCCCACCTCCACGCCGCGATATTTCACCGGCGCATCAAGATACAGGCCGGCCACCGATTCATCCATGTACACCCGATAGGTAATGTAGTTTGTGGAGTAATCACCCAGCGCCAGCCACAACGTAATAGCCAGCCAGACCAGTGCAAACACGATCACGAACAACCCGACCAGCGCATTGTTTATACGACGGTTTAACATTTGCGTTCCCGTGTGCCCCTGGCCCGTGGACCTTCAAAATATTCACGAATATGCGGTTGTGTCGAGTTCGACAAGGCACGCATGCTGTCAATGCCCTGTATTCTACCATCCCCCAGCACCGCCACGCGGTCAGCCACATCCCACAGCGAATCGAGGTCATGCGTCACCATCAGCACGGTCAGGCCGAGCAGATCCTTCAGTTTCAGTATCAGCTGATCGAACAATCCGGCACTGGTAGGGTCGAGCCCGGATGTGGGCTCATCCAGGAACAGGATTTCGGGCTCCAGCACCATGGCACGCGCCAGTGCCGCACGCTTCGTCATACCACCACTCAGTTCACTGGGATACAAACCGGCGGCGGCCGGCGGCAATCCTGCCTGCGCAATTTTTATGCTTGCCAGCGAGTCGATCATCGCATCATCCAGCTCCGTGTGTTCGCGCAATGGCAGGCCGACATTTTCCAGCACGGTCAGCGCACTGAACAGTGCGCCCTGCTGAAACAACACACCGAGACGGCAGCGCAGCGCATCCGCGTTCGGCTCATCGATGCCGACCAGTTCGGTACCAAACAGGCGGATCGATCCTCCATCCGGCGTGTGCAGCATGATCATCTCGCGAAGCAGGGTGCTCTTGCCGCTACCGCTGCCACCGACCAGCGCCAGTACCTCGCCCCGGTAGACATCGAGATCGACGCCGTCATGGATCACGCGCTCACCGAATAACGTGCGTACCCCACGCAGACTGATGACCACTTCCCGCCCGCTGCCGGCATCCGGCATAGGAGTCATGCTGATCAAACTCCCAGTATGCTGAACAGGATCGAGAACATGGCATCAACGATGATGACCAGGAATATCGACTGCACCACGCTCACCGTGGTATGCCGGCCGACACTTTCAGCACTGCCAGACACCCGGAATCCCTGGTAACAACCGACCACAGCGATGATCGCGGCGAATACCGGCGCCTTGACGAGACCGATCATGAAAGTGGTATAGCTGATCGCCTCACCGAGCCGGGAAATAAAGGCGTTATAACCGATACCGAGCTGCGTGCTGGCCATGAACATACCGCCGAATATAGACATCACATCGGAGTACACCGTGAGTAAAGGCAACACGATGAGCAACGACAGCAGCTTGGGCAGCACCAGCATGTCAACCGGCGGAATCCCCATCGTTTGCAGTGCATCGACTTCCTCGCGCACCTGCATGGTGCCGATCTTTGCCGTGTAGGCAGACCCGGTGCGGCCACAAACGAGGATCGCCGTCAGCAACGGCGCCAGCTCGCGCAGCATGGAATGCCCCACCAGATCGGCGATATAGATATTCGCACCATACAGCTTGAGCTGGACAGCGCCCTGGTAGGCGATCACCACCCCCATCAGAAACGAAAGCAGGCCTACAATCGGCAGCGCCTTGAAACCGGTTTCAAACATATCATCCAGCAGTTCGGTCCAGCGCACGCGACCGGGGTGCAGCACGGTGCGCAGCAGGGCAATTACCGTTTCACCGATAAATGACAGGAAGCCGATCAGGTTTTCCCCTATACCAGCAGTGCGATCCAGCCACGATGGTGGCTTGCGTTCCGCTAACGGGGCCTGCGTTTTCCCGGCGACCGATTCGACAAATTCCAGCAAGCGTTGCCAGGATGCGTCCAGCAGTTGCCACTCCAGGGTGCCGCCTGCCGCCTCGGTACGCTTGCGCAACTCCAGCAACAACCAGGCACCGGCGCTGTCCATGGCTGCGATACCGGCGCCATCAACAGACAGCGTAGTACCGGCCGGCAACACCAGTTTGCGCAGCGCGGAACGCAAGCCGGCCAGATGGCCTACCGTCCAGCTGCCGCTGCAATGCAGGGTCTCGTCAAGCAGGTGCAATTCGGCCGGGCTGTCGATGTGATCGGGCATGGCTACAGTTTCAGAGATATAGCCACGGGTTACAAGGCCTGGAGCGGCTGCTCAGGCACGCTCGAACGGGAACGCCAGCACATCGGACAGACAGCGCGCCCCGCAGGCAAGCATCAGCAGGCGATCCACCCCAAGCGCCACACCGGCACAATCCGGCAATCCGCTGGACAGGGCAGCCAGCAATCTTTCATCCGCGGGAACAATGGGCAAGCGGCGCTGTTTTCGCTGCGCGAGCTCGGCGTCAAAGCGGCTGCGCTGCTCATCGGCATCGGATAATTCATGAAAGCCGTTGGCGAGTTCCATGCCATTGAGATACGCCTCAAAGCGCGATGCGACCGGTGGATTGCCGCGGCGAATCCGTGCGAGTGCCGCCTGGCTGGCCGGATAATCACGTACGAACACCAGCCCCGCTCCCAGGCGGGGTTCGATCACCTGTGTCATGACCAGGTCGTGCCAGTCATCCAGGCTTGCGTCCTGCATACCGACCGGCACCACGGCGTGTTTATCCGCCAGCAGGTTGGCCAGCTCGGTGACCCCGGCAAGCAACGGATCCAGACCTGCGAATTCAATGAACAGGTCACGCCAGGCCCAGTGATGCACACCGCCAAGCGGCAGAATACCGTCCAGCACGGTTGCCAGCAGGCGCTCCACCTCGTCCATCAGGTCGAGGTGGTCATAGTCGGTGCGATACCACTCCAGCAAGGTGAATTCCGGATTGTGATTGCATCCCGACTCACCATCGCGAAACACCTTGCATAACTGGTAGATGGACCCGCTACCCGCTGCCAGCAGTCGCTTCATGGCAAATTCCGGCGATGTATGCAGGTATAACTGCCGGCCCCGCAGCGGGCCTGGCCCATGGTAGGCGCTCTGGAAACTGGCCAGGTGGGGAGAGGTTACGGCCGCAGCCGACAGTGCCGGTGTATCCACCTCCAGCACCCCGGCCCGGTCAAAGAAGGTACGGATACGTCGCAGCAGCCTGGCGCGCAGCCGCAGCACATCCAGCGCAGCTGCCGGCCGCCAGTCGCTTTGCAGGGAGGGAAAATCAGCCAAGGTGCGAGGGAATACTATTCCTTGGCGCGACTGACATATTCACCGGTACGGGTGTCGATCTTGAGTACATCACCAATCTCGATGAACAGCGGCACACGCACCACCGCACCGGTTTCCAGGGTTGCCGGCTTGCCACCGCCACCCGAGGTATCGCCGCGCACGCCGGGATCGGTTTCGACCACTGCCAGGTAAACAAAATTCGGTGGTGTAACAGCCAGCGGATTTCCATTCCACAGGGTCACCATGCACATGTCCTGCTCTTTCAGCCACAGCTTCGCGTCACCGACAGCGGTGGCTTCTGCTGCCTGTTGCTCGTAGGATACCGGGTGCATGAAGTGCCAGAACTCGCCATCGCTGTAGAGAAACTGCAGATCGATATCCATGACGTCTGCCGCCTCCACCGTTTCACCGGACTTGAAGGTACGTTCGATAACCCGGCCGGTCTTGAGATTGCGAATTCTTACCCGGTTGAATGCCTGGCCCTTGCCGGGTTTGACAAATTCGTTTTCAATTACGGCGCATGGATCTCCGTCCAGCATGATCTTGAGGCCACTCTTGAATTCGTTGGTGCTGTAGGATGCCATGTGTGCTGTTTAATCCTGAATGAGTGTACAAAACGCCGGCTATGATACCCCGAATACCGCATCCGGAACACCGGCCGGACTGGCAATCGCTGCTGGCCGGCGCTGTCCGAAGCTCGGAAGAATTGCTGCGCCTGCTGGAGCTTGACCCGCAGCAATTGAAAATCCAGCCCTTGTGCAGCGACTTTCCGCTGCGGGTACCGCACAGCTACGTCCGCCGCATGGCCAAGGGTGACATCCATGACCCGTTGCTGCGCCAGGTCCTGCCGCTGGTCGAGGAAACCCTGCAGGTGGCCGGCTACAGTCACGACCCGCTGGCCGAGCTGGCCGCAATGCCCAGTCCGGGGCTGCTGCACAAATATCATGGCCGCGCGCTGCTCACGGTAACCGGGGCCTGCGCAATACACTGTCGTTACTGTTTTCGCCGCCACTACCCGTACAGCGAAGCCAACCCGCTAAACAGTCACTGGGAGCAGTCGCTGGATTATCTCGGCCGGCACCCGGAAATCAACGAGATCATCCTCAGCGGTGGCGACCCGCTCAGCCTGACCGATCTGCGCCTGCGGGAAATCACCACGCGCCTGTCGGCATTGCCACAGCTGCAAACGCTGCGAATACACACCCGGATACCGATCGTACTGCCAGAGCGGGTGGATGACGGTTTGCTGGCCTTGCTGGAACAGCAGCGCATGAAAGTCGTCATGGTGGTGCATTGCAATCATGCGAATGAAATCGACCCGGCCGTGCGGGGCGCATTGCAACTGCTTGCGTCGTCCGGGGCAACCCTGCTGAACCAGTCAGTGTTGCTGCAGGGTGTCAACGACAGCGCCAGCAGCCTGATTGATTTGAGCCGGACCTTGTTTTCGGCCGGCGTCCTGCCGTATTACCTGCATCAGCTTGACCATGTGCACGGAGCAGCGCATTTTGCCATTGAAGACCGGCGGGCAGTGGCACTGATCGAGGCGGTGCGCAATGCCTTGCCAGGTTACCTGGTGCCAAGACTGGTACAGGAACAGCCAGGGGCACTTGCCAAGTCACCGCTGCAGTGCAGTAACAACTAGCAGAGTACCGCCAACCATGGTCGGATCCCGCTAGTACAGGGCGACAAACGGCTCCGGATATTCCACGTGGCCGCCACCGGACAGATTGCCCGGTTCGACTTCAAGCACGGTAAGCGCATCCTCCGGCGCCGGCAGATTGCAGGTCACCTGCAGATCTTTCGCCTGTACGAATCCAAACCGCTTGTAGTACTCGGGATGCCCCAGCACCACAATACTCCCGTATCCCTTCTCTTGCGCCAGCCGCACACTGGCCTGAATCAGCTCTGAACCAATGCCCCGGTGACTCTGTGATGGCACCACCGACATCGGTCCAAGGGCAAGCACGTGCTTTTCCTTGCCTCCCTTGCGCAGCGGAACCCGGGTCAGCAAAACATGCCCCACAATGCGCCCGCCCAGTTCGGCAACCAGGGACAGTTCCCGGTTAAAACTCGCTGACGCCCGTAACGCGCTGATCAGCCGGGCCTCGGCCTCTCCACCAAAGGCACTGATATGAACAACGTCAATGGCGCGGATATCTTCCCTGGCTTCCGGGCGGACGGTGATTGGTTGCATGCGGTTCTCCAGGCTATTTCCCGCGGCATCGCACAGGCGTTGCGGGGATCATATTAAACATCCAATTTTCAGTTACTTGCATGCTAGCAGGAATTGGATTACCAGGAAATACCCGCGCCGGGCAAATGCCAGCTGGCGCAGGTCGGGATGCGTATATAGGGAGTGCTCAAGAGAAACACCGGTTTGCCGAATAACCTGTGGTCGGGACCGGATCAATTGGGGCAGGCAAATTGCCATGCTTGCTGGCCGGTATGCAAAACGGGAAGTGAGGTCAGCGGTGACAAACCGGGAATCCATACGCCAGCTCATTGTCGAGAAAAGTGGCACTGATGCACAGGCGCTCACCAATGAGCTGAAACAGGCAGGAACCATCCAATCCATAACGGCAACCGTGCACAACCTTG
>CAJQOV010000032.1 GCA_905480065.1 uncultured Gammaproteobacteria bacterium
ACCACTTCCTTGCCGAGTTCGCCGCCGCCGCAGAACAGCACGCGGGTGGCGGTGGGGGACAGCGGGGTGCCGATGCTGGTCATGACTGGTGTCCTGTGGGCTTGTCGCAGGGATAACGACGAATGATACCTAACCGGGCGCTACCGCGTACAGCCGACGTACAGCCCGTGCGTTGCAGCCGGATTCCGCAGGCGACGGGTGGCAGCAGTTATTTTGACGGTAATTGAGGCAGATCATTGAAACGCGCCATGCGGTCTGGTTAATTTTCCAGAATTCACGTGCTCTATGGATTGAACCGGGGCGGGTGTGGCGGTAGAGTCAAGCGGGGCAATCGAAAACCACCGGACCGTGAATTACTGGAGCGCGCGGGGCAATCGCCGAACGATGGAGGAAAAAAATGATCAATTATAATGAATTGCATAACGAGAACCACAGCATCACAGAACTATCCAATGTACTGCTGTACCTGTTCAGGGAACGCACCATGTGCGATACCGCGGCCTGTTGCGAGCTGTTCCACCGTTTTACCGAGAAGGTCAGGGAGCACATCGACCTGGTAGACGAGAACCTCTACAGCAACTTGCTAATTCATGATGACCGCGAGACCCAGAAGCTGGCCAGGAATTTCATGTCAGGATCGCGGGAGATCAAAAAGATCATGGCCGCGTACATGAAACAATGGTGCCCCCGGAAACGGCCCGGCAGCCTGGACATCAAGGAGTACGACCGGTTCCTGCGCGAGTCAGAGGAAATGTTCAACCTGGTACTGGAGCGAATTCAGGACGAAACCGAGAAACTTTACCCGCTGGTGCGTGAAGTCGGTGGCATTGGCATGGTGAGCTCACACGCCTGACGGCTGGATCCCGCCTGCGTACACTAACGCGGTGCGGGTACACCATCCTTGCTCGTAATCGCGGTGGTAGGGCAGCCCTTGCCTTGCCCGATTTGGCAGGATTTTCCGCTACCACAACTGCGTCACTGCTGCGGTTAGCCTTCGGTCGGGCAGTCAGTGCATCACACAAGGAACGGGGATTATGGTCAGGCGCTATCCGCTAATCAGTATGCTGATTGCAGGAGTTTTGTCCACGCCGGTCTGCGCGGCTGTGACAGAGAGTGTCAACGAGGACAACGGGCTGCGTGGCTGGAACTTTACCGCCGGGGATATCGGTATCGAACTGATCCAGCGCTTGCCGGACCAGACCCGCGCGCTGTTCATGAACCATGAATTTTCACGCGATGTCATCGAACAACTCGCACTCAGCTGCATGTTCCAGACTATTATTCGTAATAGCGGCGCCTCCGGTAGCGGGCAGCCGGTCGCGATCGATCTCACGCAGTGGCGCATTACCCGGGATGGCAAGACCGCTGCCATGCTGCTCAAGGAACCGCTGCTGGAAAGCTGGAGTGACGAAGATGCCAGCGCGGCTGCAAAGCTGGTGGTGCGCTGGGGCATGTTTCCGACACAGCAGGAATACCTGCCGGGCGATTACAACTGGGGGCTGACGGCGTATGGCATTGCGCCAGGATCCACTTTCGATCTCGAGGTGCACTGGGCCGAGGGTGGTAAGGCACGCACCGGCACCATCGCCGGCCTGGTCTGCGCACCCGATGTGGACAAGCTGAAATGAACCTGCTGCTTCGAATCACCGGACTGTGGTTGCTGCTGTGCAGCAGCGCACTGGCGATGGGGCAGGGGCTGACTGCGCTGCCCGGCCATGTCATGGCCCCCGAATTCGAGCTGCAGGACACCAATGGCAAAACCCATCGCCTGTCGGATTACCGGGGGCGTACGGTGATCATCAATTTCTGGACCACCTGGTGCCCGCCTTGCCGGGAGGAGATACCGTCCATGAATCGTGTGCTCAGGTTGCTGGAGCACGCTGATGTGGCAATGCTGGGTATCAATATGGGTGAGGACGATGACACGATATTCCTGTTCACCGCAGATTACCCGGCAGATTTCCCGCTGCTGATGGACCGGGATGGTGCGGTGATCGCGGACTGGCCGGTGAAGGGGCTGCCGACCACCTACGTAGTGGCACCGGACGGCAGCCTGGCCTATCGCGCCATCGGCGGACGCAACTGGGACGAGCCGGAGTTGCTGGAGCTGATTCGCGCACTGGGTCGGTAAAGGTGGGACCGGGCTCCCGCATCACCAGGGGAGGAAGCAATGTGTGCAATTGGCGAACCCGGTCCCGTGCCTGCATGACCAGTATCCTGCCGGATGCCCGATGATTACCGGGACGCACGTCACGCTTCGGCGAGAGATGCCGCCTTGTTGCGCGCAAGAGTGGCGAATGTGGCCGGCAAAATCACAGCAGTCCGCCGTTATTGCAACGTCAGTTGCGTCAGCAGGATCAGGTCACGCAGGTCAATCACCCCATCGGGCGCGCCGCCCGGATACAGGTCGGCGTGCCCCAGTAACAGGTCATCGACCACGGTCAGTCCCAGTACTGCGCGCATCACCACCAGCAAGTCAGCCGCGTTCACTACACCGTCCAGGTTGCCGGGTGGTGCAACGTCACCGTCGTTGAAATTGAATACCAGCGGTACGGGGTCGCTGCCATCGGGCAGGCCGTCACCATCCGTGTCCGCACTGGCAGGATTCAGATCGGCGCCTGGTGTGTAGTTGTTCGGGTCGCCATCCCAGGCGATTTCCTGGTAGTCGGTCCGGCCATCAGCATCGCTGTCGATCAGCACCGTGCTGGAGCCGGCCAAGCCCTCCAGTGCGTCACTCACGCCGTCATTGTCATCATCACTGTCACAGGCATCGCCGCTGCCATCGGTGTCGGTGTCGAGCTGGCTGGTGTTGGCAATACCCGGGCAGTTGTCGCAGGCATCGCCGTGAGCGTCGCTATCCAGGTTGGCCTGGTTCTGGTTCGCGACGAGCGGACAGTTGTCGTCCTTGTTGAGCCGGGTGTCATCATCCCGATCGATGCCGATGCGGAAGCCCTCGCCAGGCGGCACCGCGGTATAGGTGACTGTACTGCCCGCAAGCAGCGCTTGTGTGACAAGGGTGTTTTCGTCTATGGAGGGAAAGTCGGCACCGTCGAGCTGGAAAAATCCACCACCGATGTAGCGGCCGCCCCGCTGGATACCACCGAAGTTGCCCTTGACGATGACGTCGCAGTCGCCGGCCTCGGCGCGTGCCACCAGCAGAGCGGCACGCGTGTTGGCGGAGGATGGGCTGCTGTTACTCAGGGTGACCTGTTGGCCGACCACCGGTTTCAGGTTGGTATCGAAGGCCAGCAGGAACTGCTCAACGTTCCTGCGGTTCTGGTCCGGGGTCACGCCACCACCGGTGTTGAAGTTAAACAGTGCTGCGTTGAGAAAACGAAACAGGGTGTCAGTGCTGCCATCGTGCAGGAAGCCAAAGCCGCGGATCTGGTCACCCTGGTGGCCATTGTTGCCTGCATTGAAGAACTGCACATCCGGCATGCCGAACATGCCGACCTTGTCGTACATGTTGCGCAGCTGTGCGACCTTGAATTCCTGCGGCTCACCCTCGATGGTGGCCGAGCCGTTGGTGCCGAAGGCGCCGCTGGCGGTATTCAGTACGTGGCAGCCCACGCAGGGCAGGAATCCCGCATCGCTTGCATGTGACTGGTAAAAGGTGCTCCCGGCCTGCTGTGCCGTGGACAGGGTGTTGTCCAGTGCCCGGTTCGGGTTCGGTGGCGGCGTGACCTGCAGGATGAAGTCGGTATAGGCCTGCATCTCGGGCGTGGTCAATTCCGCCGACCGGCCCAGCAGGCCGACGAAGGCAGGGTTGAATTTCTTGAACGCGCCATCCTCGTCGAGTGGATCGCCACCGGGATCGTTGCCCGCGGTACGGTCACCGCGCCAGTGCATGGATCCATGGGTGTTCATCCCGCGCAGTGTCTGCGTGGTCATTGGACCCTTCATGGGGTGGAAATTCTGGCCCGAACCCAGCACGAAGGGGAGCGGGTTGTTGATCAGGCTGCCTTCCGGATCGCCCAGGTCCCAGGCCAGTTCGTCCTTGTCGCCCTCGATGTGACAACTCGAACAGGAGGCCTCGCCGTTACTGGAGGTTAAGCTGGCGTCGTACAGGAACGGTCGACCGGCGATCACACTGGCCGGCTCCGGGTTGTGCAGGAGGATATGGTCGATCTCGGTATGGGTCGTGGTGTCGATGACCGAGATCGCATTATCGAAACGGGTCGTCACATAGAGACGATTGTTGGCCTCGTCCAGCAGCAGGCCGCCCGGGCCGCCGGCGCTGAGCTGAATATGGCTGGCTGAATCCGGTATGAAGCTATCGTTTTCGAGTTCCGTGGTATCGAATACCCCGACCTTACCGGAACCCTTGGCGGCTACGTAGAGCGTGCCGCCGTCTGCGGTCACGGCCATGCCCTTGGGCATTGCCAGCGAATTGTCCACCACCCCGGGAGGGGCGGGAATCAAGGAATAGTCAATGTGCTTGTTCAGGTGCCGTGGTGTCACACTGCCGTTGCCCGGATCGATGATGGTGATGCGTGCCTCGTGCAGGTGGCCATTTACCGTGCTGTTGGTGCTGCCCGGCCCGCTTGCCGGCCGCGTGCCTTCGAAACGCACCTCGTTAATTGCTTCCGTGTTGGCGACATAGACTTTGCCGGAGACCGGGTTGACCGCCATGTTGAACAGCACCGTGCCGACGCCGCTGTAACTTGCGGCTTCGACAGGCGGATTGGCATTGGCGTCGATGGCGAACACATCCTTGTCGGGCAGGCTGAAGCGTACCAGGCCGCTCCAGTCGCGCCCGAGTTCGTCGCGCCATGCTGCACCATCGTATTTGACGATCAGGCCGGTCTCGGGCGCGGGGTTGCCGGCGGTTGACTGGTTGGGTGCGGGCAGGCCGCCGGGTGCAGTCGCTTCTCCCGGGGCAGGGGCACATGGCAGGGCAGTGTTGCCGCCGTTGCAGACCACGCCCTCGCTGATGGTCGTGGTCCGGTTGCCGGACTTGAACACGGCGGCATACACCGTGCTGCCGTCGGGGGTGACGCTCAGTGCCTTGGGCGTATCACCAAACAGGGTAATGATGGTTTCGGGGTTTCCTCCCAGGCCTGTCCCCAGGCCTGTTGCATTGAATACCCACACGTCCGCCCGGCCGATGCCCGCTGTGGTCATCTCGCCCGGGTTGGTCGGCATGGCGCTGATGCTGTAGGGACTGTTCTGGCCGCGGTGGGCGGTGGTGATGAAGGCGCGGTTGCCGCCGGGGCCCGCGAATACAATGTCCGCCGGTTCATCGCCGACCAGCAGGGTGCGGGTGATGCGTGGCGGGGAGATGCCGACGTCCAAGATGGAGACGGAATCCGAGAGATAGTTGACCACCCAGACCTCGGTGTCGTTACGCAGTGCCACGGCTACCGGTTCCATGCCGGTCGGCACCGACGTCTCGTGCGTGAGACCGAAGGAAGTGACGCTGTAGATTTCGAGCTGGTTATCCGGCGTGTTGACGACATACAGGCGATCGCCACTCGAAGACATGGCGAGCGGCCTCACCTGGCCGCTTTCGAATGCAACGAAGGCGGTCGCCGTCGTGCAGTAGCACCACAGCAGGAAGCAGCTCAGGATGCGGGAAAAATGGTGTGTGCGCTGATTCATGCGCCCCCAGGCAATTATTATTCGCAGTCCAAACCCTACATCCATCCTTATGGCGTTGCAAACCGCGCCAGAGAAGTGTTCGCTAACTGATTGATTCGCGTAAGTCGTGCTGCGGCAGCCGGGTTTCTGTCAGGGGGATGGGGCGCGGTGTGTGTTCCAGTCCCGCGGCATGGGGCCGGGGATGGCCTGCGCCTCAGCAGCGCCCCTGCCGCCGCCAGCGCCGTGCGATCCAGTAGTCCAGGCTGAGGTAGTTGCCGGCGCCGGTGAAGAACAGGGCCAGCAGCATGATGAAGTAGGTGGCGGCGAACTCGATGCCGTTTTTGAGCACGGTGAACCCGCCGGCCTCGGTCAGCCAGTCATAGTTGCCATGTTGCTGCAGGATCTCGCGTGCGCGGTCCTTGCGGACATTCGCCGCCTCGATCAGGTCGGTGCGCCATTCCCACGGTACCTGCAATTGCGTTTCCGGCAAGGCGTGCCAGCCGTTGTCCCAGTGCGCGGTAGTGGCCGCAACCATCATGGTGAACAGCATCGGAATGGCTAGCCAGCGCACCGCAAGGCCGATGACCAGCGCGATCCCGCCGAGCAGTTCGGTCAGCCCGGCTATGTAGACCATCAGTTCCGGTGCGGGAATGCCGAGCGCTTCGAAATAGGGACCAAGGTGTGGAGCGTTCGCCAGCTTGGCGGAGCCAGCCAGAATGAAGATCGGCGCCAGGAAGATGCGCAGCGCGAGCGGCCCGAGAAAATCCAGCGCGCGGGTACGATCCAGCAGGTTCTGCAGGCCGTTGAGGGTCGCGATCATGTAACACCTCCATGCTGCTGCAGTACAGCCATCGTAAAAAGTTTGTTGCTATGCCCTGGTTCCGATGATGACGGACTTTGCACGCAGCCCGCAGAGGATTTCATTGCCGCCGCTGATCACGACGGCCGGGTCGGGGTGTGACAGCTCGACGGCGATTTGTTCGAGCAAGCTGCGTCCGGTCCTGTGCCGGCCTTCCTCGACCAGTTCCAGCAGGCGCTTGGTGACCGGGTTGATCTCGAGAAAGCCGACCTCGTCTGCCGGGTTACGATAGATCACCAGGCAGGTTGGCTGCGGGCCGGGTGCATCCGGCACGGAGTCCGGTCCGATTTTATGCACCGGCCAGGTGTAACCGAGGTGCCAGGCCAGCGGTGACAGCACCGGTACGCCTTCCAGCAAGTCACCCTCGACATCGATGCCGGCGGTCGGGATGCTTTCCTCGGCTATCGACAGTGCGAGTTCCGACCATTCGTAGTGCGCCAGCTCGGACAGGAACGGCAGGTCGCCTGGCTGCGCTGTGCGTTCCTCGCGCAGCCAGTTGAGGAATTCGCGCGGGATTTCCAGGAACAACGGGGTACGGGAATGATGCTGGGCAAAGAAGTCGCGCGCCATGGCGTGCCAGGTGGCATCGTCGAGCATGCTGCGCAGCACGGGGAAGGTGCCGGACAGGAAGCCCTCCACGTTGTTGTAGAACAGTTCGCGGTAGATCGCCATGCGGCGCTCTTCCACGTCGGCGGGTGCCGGCTGCTGTTGCGGGTCGCGAATATGTGCGGCAAACGCATATTGCCGGCGGATGAATTCAGGCTGGTTTTGCATGCGCAATGCCCGGGTTTTTCTGTGTATCCCACTTCTGCTGCAACGCCGCGATCTGGCGTACCTCGCCCAGTAGTTCCTCCAGGGGGGGAATGTTGAAGTCGCGTTCCAGCAGGGTTGGTACCACGCCGAAGTGCTGATAGGCCTGCTCCAGCAGTGCCCATACCGGGTCGATGACCGGCGCACCATGTGTGTCTATCTTGAGATCATCGGCCTCGTCATAATGTCCTGCGACATGGAAGTACACCACGCGTTCGGCCGGCAGCGCCTGGAGAAATTCCACCGCATCGTAGCGATGATTGATGCTGTTGACATAGATGTTGTTCACGTCGAGCAGCAAGTCGCAGTCCGCCTCGGCCAGCACCGCGTTGATAAACTCGATTTCCGGCATTTCCTGTCCGGGCGCGGCGTAGTAGGAGACATTCTCCAGCGCGATGCGGCGCTCCAGGATATCCTGCACACGGCGGATGCGTGCTGCGACATACTGTACGGCTTCTGCGGTGAACGGGATTGGCATCAGGTCATACAGATGCCCGTCGTCACTGCAGTAACTGAGGTGTTCGGTGTAACAACGGATCCGGTGTTCATCGAGCAGTCGCTTGACGCGCTGCAGGAAGGTTTCATCCAGTGGTGCCGGGCTGCCAATGGACAGCGACAGGCCATGGGCGACGAAGGGATAGCGCTCGGTGAAGTGGCGTAATTGCTTGCCCAGGCGGCCGCCGACGCCGATCCAGTTCTCGGGCGCAACCTCGAAGAAATCCACTGCATCCGGCGGATGGTCCTGCAGCGGACCCATCAGGGTCCGCCGCAGGCCAAGTCCGGAACCGCTGACAGGGTAGCTTGAGGTGTTCACGTCAAGTGGCACTGTCACTGGTCAGGGTCAGCTTACTCGGCGCTCTTCTTTCCCGCGCCGCACTTGCCTTCCTTCATGTGCGCGGCCTGTTCGTTGCTGTCGATCATGCCATCGCCATTTGTATCCATGCTGTCAAACTTGCCCTCATGACCTTTCATGAATTCTTCCCTGGTGATATTGCCATCGCCATTGGCATCCATCCGGCTCATGCCGCACTTGCCTTCCTCCATGCTCTTCTTCATGCCTTCACCGCACTTGCCTTCACCGCACTTGCCTTCACCGCACTTGCCTTCACCGCACTTGCCTTCCATCGGCTTGTTCTCGGCAACCAGGTAACCGGCTGCAAGCTCGGTCATGGCGAACGGGTTGTCCGCGGCATTTGCCGCCGGCATGGCGGCCAGTGAGGTTACGAAGGCAGCGCCCATGGCAACTGCAAGCGGCTTCATAGCGATTTTCTTGGACATTGTTGAGGTCTCCATTGGATTGATAGTGCGGAACATCGTTCCCGGTTGATTTCCGGTCGTTTACCACGACCTGTCTGGTTATTTCATTGTGTCCGACCTTTATGCCGGGAAAAAGTTTCTGCCTGTGTCTTATCAACCAGTTACTGGATCCCCGCCTGCGCGGGGATGACGGCCTTGATCAGAGTTTCCCGTAATTATTCCCCGGTTGTTTTTTGCCGGTACTCGCACAGGTCGTAGATGGTGCAGGAGCCGCAGCGCGGCTTGCGTGCAATGCAGGTGTAACGGCCGTGCAGGATCAGCCAGTGGTGGGCGTCGTGCAGGAATTCCTTCGGTACCACGCGCAGCAATCGCTGTTCCACTTCCACCACGTTCTTGCCGGGTGCGAGGCCGGTACGGTTGGCAACCCGGAAGATGTGCGTATCGACGGCGATGGTGGGATGACCAAACGCGGTGTTCAGCACCACGTTGGCAGTCTTGCGACCCACACCAGGAAGGGCCTCCAGCGCGGCACGGTCATCCGGCACCTTGCTGCCATGCTGTTCGACCAGGATGGCGCAGGTCTTGATGATGTTGGCAGCCTTGGTGTTGAACAGTCCGATGGTCTTTACCTGTTCACGCAAACCGGCTTCGCCCAGTTTCAGCATCGCGGCGGGTGTCTTCACTTTCTTGAACAGCGCAGCGGTTGCCTTGTTTACCCCGACATCGGTGGCTTGCGCCGACAGGATCACTGCGACCAGCAACTGGAACGGATTACCGTAGTGCAGTTCGGTGCCGGGGTGCGGGTTGGCGGCGCGCAGTCGCTGGAAAATTTCGCGGCGCCTGGCGGCATTCACGTCAGGCGGCACCGGCAGTCTGGGCGGCCGGTGCCTCGACGGCAGCTACACGCTGTGCCCGGTGTGCATCGACCAGGTTCTTGCCGGCTACCAGCAGGCCCAGTCCGAGAAATGCGCCGGGTGGCAGGATCGCCAGCAGGAAACCACGGTAGTCGGGGATCAGCGTGAGCGTCCAGTCGCGCGCCGCTGCACCGAACATCAGGTAGGCATGGGACAGCAGGGTGCCCTGGCCAACCAGTTCACGCAAACCACCCAGTGTTACCAGTACCAGTGTGAAACCGACGCCCATGGCCAGGCCATCGAGCAGCGCACGGTCTGCACTGTTGCGCGAGGCGAAAGATTCGGCACGGCCAATGATGCAGCAGTTGGTAACGATGAGCGGGATAAAGATGCCCAGGATATTGTATAACTCGTGCAGCCAGGCATTCATGGCCAGTTCGATCACGGTAACGATGGATGCGATTACCAGCACGAATACCGGGATGCGCACTTCCGGGCGCACCAGTTTGCGGATCAGCGACACGGTCAGGTTGGAGCACATCAGCGTCAGGGCAGTAGCCAGCCCCAGTCCGAGTCCGTTCACCACGCTGGTGGTGATGGCGAGCAGCGGGCACAGGCCCAGTAACTGCACCAGGCCCGGGTTATTCAGCCACAGCCCGTCGCCTATGATCTTGCTGTAGGTTGGCTCTTTCATGGTGCTCCCGGTGCTGCAGGCATGGCAAACAGTTGATCGCGATGTGCGCGGAAGTATAGCAGGGATGCATGCACTGCCTTCACCACCGCGCGCGGGGTAATGGTGGCACCGGTCAGCTGGTCGAATACTCCGCCATCCTTGCGTACCGCCCAGCCTGCCGCACCCGGGTTTTCCAGCGAGCGCCCGTCGAACTGGAGAATCCAGTCCGAGCGGTCTTCCTCGATAGCGTCACCCAGGCCGGGCGTTTCCCGGTGTGCCACCACACGTACGCCAGCCAGGCTGCCATCGTAGTGGATCCCGACCAGCAGGTGGATTGCGCCGCTGTAGCCGTCCGGCGCAAGCGCCGTCATGACCAGCGCAACCGGTTCACCATTGCGCCTGGCGCGGTATGCGCGCAGCGGTTCGCTACTTGGTTGCGGCGCCGTGAGTTCGATGACGTCATCGAGCAGCGCGTTGTCGTACTGGTCCGGCGGTATCAGCCGGCTGAGCTTGCGCAGCAGCGTGGCACGTTCGTTCGCTACGATGCGTTCATGCGTGCCTTGCCAGGTGGCCGCCACCATGGCAGTGCCAAGCGCGGCAAACAGCAGCAGGATCATCCCGGTGATCAGGATCTGGCGATAGTTCACGGTGCTGATCCGGAGCTGCGGCCGAATATCCGCGGACGCGTGAAGTGGTCAATGGTGGGCGCTGCCAGGTTCATCAACAGCACGGCGAATGCCACGCCGTCCGGGTAGCCGCCCCAGGTGCGGATGACCCAGGTCAGCACGCCGATGCCAAGTCCGTACCAGAGCCGTCCGCGTGGGGTGGTGCAGGCGGACACCGGGTCGGTGGCGATAAAAAATGCCCCCAGCATGGCGGCCCCACTGAACAGGTGGAACTGTGGCGTGGCATAGTGCGCGGGATCAACCAGGTGAAACAGCAGCGCCGTCAGCGCCAGTCCGGCCAGCATTGCCGCCGGGATCTGCCACTGGATTACCTTGACGCGCAGCAGCCACAGGCCACCGAGCAGGTAACAGGCATTGAGCCACTCCCAGCCTGTGCCACCCAGATAACCGGACACGGTACCGGCCAGTTCCGGCAGCTGCCTGCCGAGACCAATCTGCGTGCGCAAGCTATCCATGGGTGTCGCCATGGTGATGGCATCGATCAGGGTGCCGGGCGGCGGGTTGCCGGTAAACACCAGCGCCAGCGTGGTGGACAGGTCCGGCGGGTTACCGGCCGCCGGCCACAGCGTCAGCTCCAGCGGAAACGAAACCAGCAATACCACGTATCCGGCCATCGCCGGGTTGAACGGGTTGTAGCCGAGGCCGCCGTACAACTGCTTGGCGAAGATGATGGCAAATGCGCTGCCGATGACGGCGATCCACCACGGTGCCAGTGGCGGCAGTGCCAGTGCCAGCAGTACGCCGGTCAGCAGTGCGCTGCCATCGAGCAGCACCGGGGCGACCGGGCGTCCGCGCAGTTGCAGCATGCCGGCCTCGGCGAGCATGGCGCTGGCGCCGGCCAGTGCGATGTTGATCAGTACCCCCCAGCCAAACAGCCACTGCATGCAGGCAATGCCCGGCAACAGCGCGAACAGCACCCGCCGCATCATGGCGTTGACGTTGTTCTCGACCGGCAGGTGTGGCGAGCTGAAGCGGCGGAATTCCATACGGTTGTCCCTGGTTAATTCGTCATTGCGAGGGATGCTCTGGCGCAGCAATCCGGCGCAGGCCGCCCGGGCGCAGTGCAGCAATCTGCGGGCGAGCGTGCCGGGCGCAGCTCAAGCATGCGCACTGACCAGGCCTGGTTCATTGTCCCGGAGGCTCCTGCGGGTTACCCCGGCCGGTGGTTTTACTGGCACGGCGCTGCTCGGCTTCCTCGATCTGGCGCAGTTGTTGCGGTGTCAGGTTGTCGGTATTGCGCGGCGCAATATCGGCTTGTTCCTTCTTGCGCCTGACGCGCTCCAGCGCGGCCTGGATGGATGCCTGGCGCGCCGCATCGCCGGCATCCTTGCCGGTAAGCGCCTGCTTCTTGCTGGCCAGCTGCTCGGCGCGTTCCTGCCTGATGCGTTCCAGGCGCACCAGCCTTGCCTCGTGCCGCTCACGGGCAATATCCGCGGCGCGCTGCTGTTTTTCCTGCGCCCAGATTGCAGTCTTGGCGTGCCGGTAGTATTGCACCAGCGGGATGTGGCTGGGACAGACGTAGGCGCAGCAGCCACACTCGATACAATCGAACAGCCCGTAATCCTGTGTGGCATCGTAGTTGGCCGCGTGCGCGTGCCAGTACAGCTGTTGCGGCAACAGGTCGGCCGGGCAGGCCTCGGTACATTTGCCACAGCGGATACACGGCTGCGCCGGGGGTGGTGCCGGCATGCTTTGGGCAGTCACCGCCAGCACGCAGTTGGTGGTCTTGATCACCGGAACCGCATCGGTGCTGATGGTATAGCCCATCATCGGTCCGCCGATCAGCAGCCGCTCGATGTGATCGGTATAGCCGCCGGCTACCTCGACCAGATGACGGACCGGCGTGCCGATCAGTACTTCCAGGTTGCAGGGGGAACGCACGCCGTCGCCGGTCATGGTGACAATGCGCGAGCGCAACGGTTCTGTGCGTGCGATGGCCGCATAGGCGGCGGCTGCGGTACCGACGTTCTGGCACACGATGCCGATGTCGGCCGGGAAACCCTGGCTGGGTACTTCGCGGTTGGTCAGTACCTTGATGAGCTGGCGTTCGCCGCCGGTCGGGTAGATGGCAGGCACCGTGAGCACACGGATGTGTTGCTCATCCAGTTCTTGCAGTGCCGTGCGCAGGGCCTGTTCCGACTCCTTCATGTTGTCCTCGACAGCAATCACGCAGGCGGCCGGTTGCACGATGTGACGCAGGATGCGCACACCCTCGATGACTTCCCTGGCGCGTTCGCGCATCAGCCCGTCGTCGCAGGCGATACAGGGTTCGCACTCGGCGCCGTTGATCAGCAGCAGTTCGATGGGGTGCTTGCGTGCCAGCTTCAGCGCCGTCGGGAAGCCTGCGCCACCGAGTCCGACAATCCCGGCGGCACGCAATTGCTCCAGCAGCGCTGCCGGTTCCTGCTGCAGGTAGTCGCCAGCCGGTGCCGCCTTCACGCCGGTCTGGTCCATGCCGTCCGGCTCGATGACGAGGCAGGTTGCGGGCAGGCCGGAGGGGTGCGGCACCGGGCGCGGCTCGATGGCGGTCACCGTGCCCGAGGTCGGCGCATGCACCGGCGCACTGACCGTGCCAACGGCCTCGGCGATACACTGTCCGCCCAGCACGTGCTCGCCGACCCTGACCAGGCACCGGGCCGGATCGCCGATGTGCTGTGCCAGTGGCAGGATGAGTTGCGCGGGAATGCCGGCATGCCGGATCGGCTGCGCTGCCGGTGCTTCCTGGCACACCTGCAGGCGTAACCCGCCATGAAAGCGGTAACGCCTGGTAAACCCCGGATCGAGCGGTGTGCGCGCTGTTTCAGCCATGTCCGGCCTCCGCAGGCAGCGGCCACGACCAGTCATGCTGCGTGGTTTTCACCGGCTCGATATGAATGCACTCCACCGGGCAGGGCGGGATACACAGGTTGCAGCCGGTGCATTCCGGGATAATCACGGTATGCATCTGTTTCGGTGCACCGAGAATGGCATCGACCGGGCAGGCCTGGATACACAGCGTACAGCCGATGCAGACCTGTTCGTCGATGCGCACCACGGTTTTTTCCTTGTGCTCGCCGTGTTCCGGGTTGAGTGGCTTGGGGTCGACGCCGAGCAGGTTGGCCAGGCTCTGGATGGTGACCTCACCGCCGGGCGGGCACTGGTTGATGTCGGCCGCACCGGCGGCAATCGCTTCGGCATAGGGACGGCAGCCGGCGTAGGTGCACTGTCCGCACTGGGTCTGTGGCAACAGCGCATCGATCTGGTCCACCACCGGGTCGCTATCGACGCGAAAGCGGATCGCGGCATAGCCGAGTACCAGGCCGATGACGATGGCCAGCGCGCCCAGTGCGATGATGGCGGTTAGCATGGCGCCTGAACCAACTTCCCGCGCTCCCCCCGGGAGCGGGCCGGGGAGCGCGCGGTGGATGAGATTCTGGTCGGAATTGTTATCCCCTTAACCTGACCCTCTCCCCGGGGCAGGCGGGGCTGGATGTTTGGCGCCGGCTGATTCTGCATGTGATTGAACCAGTGGTTTAACCCTTGATCAGCCCGGAAAAGCCCATGAAGGCGAGTGACATCAGTCCGGCGGTGACCAGCGCGATGGCTGAACCGCGGAACGGTTCCGGCACGTCGGCCGCTGCAACGCGCTCCCGGATGGAGGAGAACAGGATCAGCACCAGGGAAAAACCGACCGCGGCACCGAACCCGTACACCGCCGACTCGATGAAATTGAGATCCTGCTGCACATTCAGCAGTGCCACGCCGAGCACCGCGCAGTTGGTGGTGATCAGCGGCAGGAAGATGCCGAGCACTTTATAAAGCAGCGGGCTGGTCTTGTGCACCACCATCTCGGTGAACTGCACCACTGCGGCGATTACCAGGATGAAGGTGATGGTGCGCAGGTATTCGAGGCCGAGCGGGGCGAGCAGGTATTGGTTGGCCAGGTAGCTGCACACCGAGGACAGTGTCAGTACGAAGGTGGTGGCCAGTGCCATGCCGGTCGCGGTGTCGACGTTGCGTGACACGCCCATGAACGGACACAGTCCGAGAAACTTCACCAGGACAAAGTTATTGACCAGGATGGTACTGACAAGAATGAGTGCAAGTTCCTTCATTTTTACCCGCGGGCCTGTCGGCTGATTGGTAATCTACCTGTTGTGCATGGTGTCGGTAACCCTGGCGTCATCATCGCGGCGGCCGGGCTCCAGCCATAAACGGTTGTGCATTGCTGCGGGAATGACAGCCTGGATTTCAGGTGAATGACGGTTATTACCCGGCCAGACGCGCCTGCCAATTGTATTTAATTATAGAAAACATTAATTTATACCAGCTACTTCACGCGCATTCCGGGTTGTGCGCCAGCGTCCGGATGCAGCACGAACAGGTCCTTGCCGCCCGGTCCGGCCGCCAGCACCATGCCTTCGGAGAGTCCGAACTTCATCTTGCGCGGGGCGAGGTTGGCGACCATGACGGTGAGCTTGCCTTCCAGTTGTTCCGGTGTGTAGGCCGATTTGATGCCGGCAAACACGTTGCGCGTCTCGCCGCCGATGTCGAGCGTCAGCGCCAGCAGCTTGTCCGCGCCCTCGACGTGCGCGGCCTTGACGATGCGCGCAATGCGCAGGTCGATTTTCGCAAAGTCATCGTACTGGATGGTAGCGGCGACCGGGTCGGCTGCCAGGGGTGTGGTCGCGGCCGGGCTGGTGGCTGCGGTGGCGGCAAGATTTTCCTTGGAGTCTTCCAGCATGGCGTCGATCTTCTCCTGTTCCACGCGCGTCATCAGGGGCGTGAAGTGGTCAATGGTATGGTTGATCAGCGGGCTCTCGATGCCGACCCAGGTCAACGCCGGCAGTTTCAGGAACGACTCTGCCTGTGCGGCCATGGCCGGCAGGATCGGTTGCAGGTACGTGATCAGTATGCGGAACAGGTTGAGGCCAACGCTGCATACTTCCTGCACGGCCTGGTCCTGGCCCGCCTGCTTGGCGAGTACCCACGGCTTGTGAGTGTCGATGTACTGGTTGGCCTTGTCGGCCAGCGCCATGATGCGGCGCACGCCCTGGCTGTACTCGCGCCGTTCGTAGTGCTCGGCGATGGCCGCACCCTCGGCGATGAACTCGGCATACAATGCCGGCTCCGTGCAACGGGCCGAGAGCTGGCCATCGAAGCGCTTGTTGATAAAACCGGCACAGCGGCTGGCGATGTTCACCACCTTGCCGACCAGGTCGCTGTTGACGCGCGCCAGAAAGTCCTCGAGGTTGAGGTCGATGTCATCCACGCCGGAGCCGAGCTTGGCAGCGAAATAGAACGCAGGTACTCCGGGTTGAGATGATCAAGCCAGGTGCGTGCCTTGATGAAAGTGCCACGCGACTTGGACATCTTCTGGCCATCCACGGTGAGGAATCCGTGCGCGAAGATCGCGGTCGGTGTGCGGAAGCCCGCGCCGCTCAGCATGGCCGGCCAGAACAGTGCGTGGAAGTAGATGATGTCCTTGCCAATGAAGTGATACAGCTCCGCCTGGCTGTCCTTGCCCCAGATGGCGTCGAAGTCACGCCCACTGCGGTCACACAGGTTGCGATAGCTCGCCATGTAGCCGATCGGTGCATCCAGCCACACGTAGAAATACTTGTCTTCGGTGCCGGGGATGCGGAAGCCGAAGTAGGGCGCGTCGCGTGAGATGTCCCATTCACGCAGGCCGTCCTCGAACCACTCGGCCAGTTTGTTGGCGACCTCGGCCTGCAGGTGTCCGGCACGGGTCCATGCGCGCAGTTGCGGCTCGAAATCCGCCAGCTTGAAGAAGTAATGCACCGATTCCTTCTCGATGGGTGTCGCGCCGGAGATTGCGGAGCGCGGGTTCTTCAGGTCGGTGGGTGAGTAGGTCGCACCGCACACCTCGCAGCTGTCGCCGTACTGGTCGGCTGCGCCGCAGCGCGGGCACTCGCCGCGGATGAAGCGGTCCGGCAGGAACATCTGCTTTTCCGGGTCGAACGCCTGGGTGATGGTGCGCGTGGTGATATGCCCGGCGTCGTGATGTGCCTGGTAGACGCGCTCGGCCAGCACGCGGTTCTCTGCCGAGTGCGTGCTGTGGTAGTTGTCGAAGCCGATGTGGAACCCGGCGAAGTCGGTCTGGTGTTCGCCGCTGATGCGCTCGATCAGCTGCTCCGGCGTGATGCCTTCCTGGTCGGCGCGCAGCATGATCGGCGTGCCATGGGCATCGTCGGCACAGACGTAGACGCAGTCGTGGCCACGCAGTTTCTGGAAGCGCACCCAGATGTCGGTCTGGATGTACTCGACCAGGTGCCCGAGGTGGATCGGCCCGTTGGCATAGGGCAGGGCGCTGGTGACCAGGATGGTGCGGGTTTCCTGAGACATGCTGGGTAGGCCTAAAACCATGAATCCATTGGGAACAGGCGCAGTAGTATGCCATATACCGGCAGGGCTTGTGGTATCCCGGATGGGGAGTAATGCCCCTCTCTGCGGTTGGATCATGTACAATTCGCGGTCAATTTTCACCCGTGTGACCCGCCGGGTACCGGTTTCTGATTCCAGGAGTAAATCATGGCTGATGTGAGCAAAGACCAGATTGAAGCCAAGCTGGCTACCTATATCGATCCCTACCTCGAGAAAGACCTGGTTTCGACCAAGTGCGTCAAGGAGATCAGCATCGACGGTGACAAGGCGACCGTGAAGGTCGTGCTGGGATTTCCCGCTTCCGGCTACCACGATGACCTCGCCACGAAACTGCAAGCACTGGTCGAATCCGTGGACGGCATCAACACCGCAGTCGTCGACGTTTCCACCAAGATCGCCGCGCACTCCGCGCAGAAGGGCGTCAAGCACATCGAGGGTATCCGCAATATCATCGCCGTGGCCTCTGGCAAGGGCGGCGTCGGCAAGTCCACCACCGCGGTCAACCTGGCGCTGGCGCTGTCTGCCGAGGGCGCCAGGGTCGGTATCCTCGATGCGGACATCTACGGCCCGAGTCAGCCGCGCATGCTGGGTGTGCAAGGCAAGCCGGAATCCCTGGACGGCAAGACGCTGGAACCGATGAACAGCTACCACCTGCAGGCCATGTCGATCGGCTTCCTGATCGACGAAGAGACGCCAATGATCTGGCGTGGCCCGATGGTTACCCAGGCCCTGCAGCAGTTGCTGAACGACACCAACTGGAAGGATCTTGATTACCTGATCGTTGATCTGCCGCCGGGCACCGGCGACATCCAGCTCACGCTGGCGCAGCAGGTACCGGTCAGCGGCGCCGTGATCATCACCACCCCGCAGGACATTGCGTTGCTCGATGCCCGCAAGGGACTCAAGATGTTCGAGAAGGTCGAGGTGCCGGTGCTGGGTGTCATCGAAAACATGAGCACGCACATCTGCAGCCAGTGTGGCCACGAAGAGCATATCTTCGGTGAAGGCGGCGGCCTGCGCATGTCCGAGCAGAACGACGTCGACTTCCTCGGCGCACTGCCACTCGATCTACGCATCCGTGTAGAGACCGACGCCGGCAAGCCGACCGTGGTCGCCGAGCCGGACAGCCGCATCGCGCAGATCTACCGCGAGATCGCCCGCCGCACTGCCGCGAAGCTGTCGCTGAAGACCAAGGACTACGCCGCGCGCTTCCCGCAGATCGTGATATCGAATGACTAGAGCGAATAAAAGGGGTCGGTGTCAATTAAAGGGGTCGGCAATTAAAGGGGTCGGTGTCGATTGTTTCCCTTATGCATATTGATCATCACAAAGTGAATTCAATCGACACCGACCCCTTTAATTCGACCCCTTTAATTCCCTTTAATTCTCGCTCCCTTTCATTCTGACTTGAGGCAGGCCTGACCGACATGTCCATCAAATCCGACAAGTGGATCCGCCGCATGGCGCAGGAACACGGCATGATCGAGCCGTTCGAGGCCGGTC